>NZ_JBBIAM010000103.1:0-33312 GCF_054185185.1 Bradyrhizobium sp. UFLA05-153 | reverse complement strand
ATGTTGTCGAGCCGGTAGTCCCCGTGAACAATCGAGACGCGCGCCTGCTCCGGCACGGTGCGCGGCAGCCATTCGGCGACCTTCTCGAACTCCGGAATGTGCTGGGTCTCGGATGCCCGATACTGCTTGGTCCAGCGATCGATCTGCCGCGCGAAATAATTGCCGGGCTTGCCGAAATCGCCAAGGCCGATCGCAGCGGGATCGTACATGTGCAGCTTCGCCAGCGTCTCGATCTTGCTGGTGAAGATTTGTCGGCGCGCCTCGCCCGTCTGGCTCGGCAGCGTCGGATCCCAGAACACCCGGCCCTCCTCCATCGACATGATGTAGAAGGCAGCGCCGATGATGCCGTCGTCCTGGCAGAGCGCATAGGCTTTCGCGACCGGAAAGCCCTGCTTTCCGAGCGCTGCGATCACGCGATATTCGCGATCGACCGCATGCGCCGACGGCAGCAATTTGCCGAACGGTTTTCGGCGCATCACGTAGGAACGGCCGGGCGTATCCAGCCGATAGGTCGGGTTGGACTGGCCGCCCTTGAATTGCAGGACGACCAGCGGGCCCTGATAGCCTTCGACGTTCTCGCGCATCCAGTTCTCGAGCCGCAGCTCGTCGAAACGATGCCGCTCCTCGACGGGCTTGGTGCCCGAGAACTCCTCGTCTTTCCTGACGCCGTCAGCCACGATGACGCTCCCTCACAGTCTTCTCGATCTTATTCGGGAGCGCCGCCGGGCTCTCCCTTTTAGTGCTTGGGAGAGTTTGCATACTTCCGGATTTCAAGTCTGGCAATGGCGCGATTGTGCACCTCGTCCGGACCGTCGGCGAGACGGAGCGTTCGGATGCCCGCGTAGTCCTTGGCAAGACCGGCTTCATCCGAGACACCGGCGCCGCCAAAGGCCTGGATCGCCTGGTCGATGATCTTCAGCGCCATGTTGGGAGCTGCGACCTTGATCATGGCGATCTCGAGCTGCGCGGTCTTGTTGCCGACCTTGTCCATCATGTCGGCGGCCTTCAGGCACAGCAGGCGGTTCATCTCGATATCGGTGCGGGCTTCGCCGATACGCTGCTCCCACACCGAGTGCTCGATGATCTTCTTGCCGAACGCGGTTCGCGACATCAGCCGCTTCACCATCTTCTCCAGCGCCTCCTCGGCCTTGCCGATTGTGCGCATGCAGTGATGGATGCGGCCGGGACCGAGGCGTCCCTGCGCGATCTCGAAGCCACGGCCTTCGCCGAGCAGGAGATTCGATGCGGGAACGCGGACGTTCTCCAAGAGCACCTGGGCGTGGCCGTGCGGCGCATCGTCGAAGCCGAACACCGGCAGCATCTTCTCGATCTTGATGCCGGGCGTGTCGAGCGGCACCAGGATCTGCGACTGCTGCTGATGCTTGGCCGCGTTGATATCGGTCTTGCCCATCAGGATCGCGATCTTGCAGCGGGGGTCGCCGACACCGGACGACCACCATTTGCGGCCGTTGATGACGTAATGATCACCGTCGCGCTCGATGCGGGTCTCGATGTTGGTAGCATCGGACGAGGCAACCGCCGGCTCCGTCATCAGGAAGGCGGAGCGGATCTCGCCGTCCATCAGTGGACGCAGCCATTTGCGCTTCTGTTCCTTGGTCCCGTAGCGGAACAAGACTTCCATGTTGCCGGTGTCGGGCGCGGAGCAGTTGAATACTTCCGAGGCCCAGGAGATGTGGCCCATCTGCTCCGAGAGCAGCGCGTATTCGAGATTGGTCAATCCCGCGCCGTGGAATTCGTCGTCGTCGTGCTCCTTGGACGGCGGCAGGAACATGTTCCAGAGGCCCTCGGCCTTGGCCTTCTTCTTCAGCTCTTCGAGAACCGGGATGACCTTCCAGCGCTCGCCCGTGTGGTCCTGCTGATTGTAGACGGGAACAGCGGGGCGCACGTGCTTGGTCATGAAGGACTGCACGCGTTCGAGCCATTCCTTCTGCTTGGGGGACATGTCGAAGTCCATGGGACGCTCCTCGTCTCTCTCTTTGAACGATCTTTTGTGCCGGACTGTCCTCCCGCCTCGCGCGGCCTGCAAGCCGCGACAACGAGCTTGCGGGCCGCTTTTCGGAACCCGGCGTCGCTGTTGCGAACGGGTCCCGATTGCGGATTGACTTTTCCCGGCCTTCAAACGATAGTTTCATACAACTGTTTGAATTGCAACTCCCTCCCCTGAGGGCACCCATGGCCAGCGATCAGACCAGATCTGCCATTCTCGCCGCCGCCGAGCGGCTCTACGCCGATCGCGGCTTTGGCGACGTGACGCTGCGCGACATCGTCGCCGAGGCCAACGTGAACCTTGCGGCCGTGAACTACCATTTCGGCTCGAAGGACGAGTTGATCGCCGAATTGTTCGTGACGCGGAGCATCGCCCTCAATCGCGAGCGCCTGGCGGAGCTCAAGACGGCGGAAGAACAAGGCGACGGTCGCGCCTCCGTCGACGTAATCCTGCGCGCCCTCGTCGGCCCTACCCTGCACGGCTGCCTGGGGCCGGCGAACCAGCGTTCCACCGCGGCACGCTTCATGATCCGCGCCTCGATTGAATCCGTGCCGCCGATCCGCCGCATCAAGAACCGCGAGATCGACCATCTGCGCAAGTTTGCCGCCGCGATGCGCCGCGCACTGCCCGACCGCAGCGACGAGGAGATCTATTGGGGCCTGCACTTCGCGCTCGCCATGGCGCACCACACCATCCGCGAGAGCGAACGGCTGACCAAGCTGTCGGACGGCCGATGCGATCTCGACGACGTCGACGGCATCATCGAGCGCGTGGTCGGGATGGCGGTGATGGGGCTGACGGCCGGCAAGGCGGAAAGCAAGGCCCCGGCGAAGGTCGCCGCGCGCTAGAGCCGCCTCACATCATTGCGATGCAATCGATCTCGACATCGAACGGGGCGAACCATTCGGGCGTGCAGACGAAGATCCGCGCCGGCGGATCGCTGGGGAAGTAGCGCGCATAGACCGCGTTAAAAGCGGCGAAGTGCTTGGTCGAGGTGCAATAGACGTTGCACTTCATGACGTTGTCGAGGCTGGCGCCGGCAGTCTCCAGGCAGAGCTTCATCTGCTCCATGATGATCTCGCTCTGCCGTTCGATCGGCGCGGATGCGATCTCGCCGGTGTCGGGATCGAACGGCGGCAGGCCAGCGACGAAGATCATGTTGCCGGCGCGCGTCACCGGCGAGGTCGGCGCCTTCCAGCGATCGAGAAAAGTCGAGATGGGTTCGACGCGCAGCGCTTCGCGTTTCATGGGCGGACACCCTCGTCTGTAAATATAACGAAGGCAGCCTAGACAATCCGAAGGCTTCGACGTTTCGCTTAGGATCGAAGTATGCCCGCGAGGGTTCCGCCGGCTACATCCGCTGCGGCATCTCCTCGGCCTCTTCCTTCGCCAGCAGCAGCAGCATCTCGATGCCCATCTCGCCTTCCTGCGGCGAGCGGATGAACTTGATTTCCTCGGCCGACTTTTGCAGCGCCACGACGATCGCCACGGCCTGGTTGGCCGTCGCCGCCTCGGTCGCCAGAACTGCCTTCTGGTTCTTCACCTGATAACCGATCGTGTAGGACATTCGCTTCCTCCCTGCCGAACACCAGTTCGTCAGATAAAGGGATCGAATACGAGTCCGGATTGCGACGAAAGCCGGGGCAACTACGGATCATCTGTGGACAAAGGAACGCTTGCCCTCTTCAACCCGCCGTCGCGCTCACCAGGTCACCCGGAATGTTCCCGTGCCGGCGTAGCTTTGGCGCGCGCCCGAGAACTCGCCGGTGACGCGCGCCGAGAGTTCCGACCCCGCATTTCAGCACCTTAATCAGCACCTTAAGGTGACATCGAATCGGGTAAAGCCGATATCTGAGGCGGCCAAATCCGTGAAGGCTTCGAACTTCCGGCCGGCATCCCGCGTCAAAGTTACGGTACCGATGTTTCCAGCGGGGGCACATGCAGGACACAGAGCCGTTTCGACGCGCACGCGTCTCCACGGATGATTTTCCGCAAGCCAAGCGGCTGCAGATGTGGCGCGAGGTCTATGGACGCGGCATCGCCAATATCGACATCGAGCCGATCGGGGACGAGCCGTTCCACGCCGACGTGACATTCAACCTTTTGCCCAATGTCAGCATCGCCGCCGGCTCGCGCTCGCCGGCGCATTACCGGGTCTCGAAGGAGCTCGCGACAAAGGGCAAGGACCTGGTCGCCATCAGCGTGCTGCGCTCGGGCCGCGCCAGCGCCACCCAGTTCGGCAAGGAGCTGATCTCCGGCGTCGGCAGCGCCAGCGTGATCGCGCCGCTCGATCCCTCGACCAGCACCATGCTGACCGAGGGCAGCTTCATCACCCTTTTGTTCTCGTTGCCGGCCATTGCACGGCTCGCGCCGCATTTCTCGCGGGCATTCGGCCAATCGATCCCCAGCAACAACGAGGCGCTGCGTCTCCTCACCCGCTATGTCGACGTCCTCGACGACGGCGATCCATCAACCGATCCGGCCGTCGCGCGCAGTGTGTCGGCACACCTGATCGACCTCGCCGCGCTCGCGTTCGGTGCCCAGGGCGACTACGCCGAACTCGCCCGGGAGCGCGGCGGCACCGCGGCACGACTGGCCGCGATCAAGTCGGACATTCTGGCCGCGCTTGGCGACAGCGAACTGGCGACCGAAACGATCGCCGCACGTCACGGCATCTCGCCGCGCTATGTGCAAAAACTGTTCGAGCAGGACGGCTCGTCGTTCTCGGCCTTCGTGCTGACCGAGCGTCTGGCAAAAGCCCAGCGCATGCTGGTCGACCGCAGGTACCGCCATCTCAACATCGCGCAGATCGCCCATGAAAGCGGTTTTGGCGACGTCTCCTATTTCAACCGCGTCTTCCGCCGCCAGTTCGGCAGCCGCCCCTCGGATGTCCGCGAGTCGGCAAAATGCCTGTGGCGGGAGCAGCGGGGCTGACGGCGGGAGTCAGGCGAGGCCGAGCATGGCGCGCGCGTCGTCGGCCGTGGCAATGCTCGCGCCAAGGCTTTTCAGGATGCCCGAGGCATGCGCGCACAGCTCGGCATTGGTCTTCGCCAGCACGCCCTTGGACAAATAGAGATTGTCCTCCATGCCGACCCGGACATGGCCGCCGAGCAAGTACGCCTGCGCGACCATCGGGAATTCGGCGCGGCCGATGCCGAAGCCGGACCAGATCGCACCCGGCGGCAGAAGACTGCGTGCATAGAACATCGTCTCCGATGTCGCGGAGAAGCCGTACTTCACGCCGAGCACGAGGGAGAACAGGCCGGGCCCCTTCAGTGTGCCGTCGGCCAGAAGGTCGCGCGCGAGATGGCAGTCGCCGGAATCGAACAGCTCGATCTCCGGCAGCACGCCCACTGCTCTCATCCGCTCGGCTATGATGCGGACGTTGCGAGGCGTGTTGATCACGACCTCGCCGCCTGAGTTCATGGTATTGAGATCGAGCGTGCAGATGTCGGGCTTGAGCAACTCGATATGCTCGACGCGCTTCTCCGGCTGGAGCAGTGTGGTGCCGGGACCGGCGACACGAGGGTCGTCGTGCGATGGAACAAAGCGCCCGCCCGGCCCGGTGGTGAGATTGATGACCAGGCTCCTGTTGCGGGCGCGGATGCGCTCGACGACCTCGCGATAGAGATCGATCGACATCGACGGTCGCCCCGTTGCGGGATCACGCACGTGGATATGAGCGATCGCTGCGCCGGCTTCGGCCGCTTCGAGCGCGGAGGTCGCGATCTGCTCGGGCGTAATCGGCAGATAAGGCGACTGCTCGGGCTTCGTGAGGTTGCCGGTGATCGCGCAGGTAATGATGGTCTTGCCGGTAGTCATCCGATGTCGCCCTAGATCACGCCCTGCTTCTTCAGCGCCTCGATCCGCTCCGCATCATAGCCGAGTTGTCCGCCGAGCACTTCCTGCGTGTGCTCCCCTAAAAGCGGCGGCGCCCGATAGTCCGTCACCGGCGTCTCGGAGAACGTCAGCGCGTTGCGGATCAGCGACAATTCGGGCTCGAACTTGTGGTTGACCTTCACCCGCATGCCGCGCGACTGGACGTGCGGATCGCTGAACACCTGCTCGAAATTGTTGATCGGACCTGACGGCACGCCGGCCTCCTCCAGCTTTTCCAGCCAGTAGGCCACCGGCTTCTTCAGGAACAGACCAGCGAAGATCGCCATGATCTCCTTGCCGTGCACGACGCGGTCGTTGTTCCTGATGAAGCGCTTGTCGTTGGCGAGGTCGGGCTCGCCCAGCACGGCGCAGGTACGCTGGAACTGGCCGTCATTGCCGACCACCAGCATCAGTTCGCCGTCGGTGCAGCGGAACACGCCGGCGGGCATGCCGCCATTGCCCCAGGTGCCGCGGCGCGGCGGTGTCTTGCCGTTGACGAGGTAGATCTGCAGCCAGTGCGACAACGATGCGATGACGGTATCGAACAGGCAGACGTCGATGTGCTGTCCTTCCCCGCCATTGGCGTCGCGATGGTAGAGCGCCGAGAGAATCCCGATCGAGGTGTTCATGCCGGTCATGTAGTCGACGATCGACGGGCCGACCTTCATCGGGCCCTCGCCAGGCTCGCCGTCGATATGGCCGGTGACGCTCATCAGGCCGCCCATCGCCTGCAGGATCGCATCATAGCCGGCGCGCGGCGCGTAGGGGCCGGTCTGGCCGAAGCCGGTCACCGAGCAGTAGACGATGCCGGGGTTGATCGCCTTGATCGTCTCGTAATCGAGTCCGTAGCGCTTGAGATCGCCGACCTTGTAGTTCTCCATGAAGACGTCGACGTTCTTGGCGAGCTCGCGGATGATCGCCTGTCCTTCGGGCTTGGCGATGTTGACGGTGACCGACTTCTTGTTGCGGTTGGCGCAGAGGTAGAACGAGTTGTTGTTGTTCGCCTTGCCTTCGGGGTCGGTGAGATAAGGCGGGCCGAAGGCGCGCGCGTCGTCGCCGGTGCCGGGCCGCTCGATCTTGATCACCTCAGCGCCGAGATCGCCGAGCATCTGGGCCGACAAGGGCCCGGCGAGTACGCGCGTGAGGTCAAGGATCTTGATGCCTGAAAGCGGCAAGGCCGACATAAGCTTTCCTCCGGGAACTGATGTTGGCGCGGCGGCCAGGGCCGGGCCGCGCTCCCTGCGGATACACCATTTTGGACCCGGGAGTCCTGCACTGGCGGCATGCCACCATCCGCCGGCCGCTCGTAGTATCGTCTTACGACGTCACGCCGCAGCAGCCGTCGCAGCTCGTGGCCGGCGGCGGCCAAGGGCGATCAGGATCAACACCGTTGCACATGAGCAGAGCATGGTCAGGCCGAGCAGGCCGCGGCTGCCGAAATGGACCAGCAGGGCTGCGAGAACCGGCGGGGAGACGGCTGCGGCAAGATTGACCGGCAGGGCGATCATCGACATCGCCTTGGCGAATTCGGTCTGGTCGTAGAAGACGAGCGGGATCGTCGCCCGCGCCACCGCCATCGCGCCGCTGCCGAGGCCATAGAGCAGGATGAAGAGCGCAACGACCCAATATGCGCCATTGCCGGCCATCAGGAGCAGCATGGCAAGCGGCAGCGCCGTGCCCGCAACCAGACCGGTCGTGATCCCGTCCCAGCGTCCGCCGCCGAGGAAATCGATGCCGCGCGCGCTGACCTGGATTACGCCCAGCGTGGAGCCGAAGCCGACGGCCTCCGCCGGCGACAGCCCCTCGGCCTTCAGGAGCTCGATGAAGACGGCACTCAAGCCGAAGTTCACGAAGGCGTTCAGCGCAACCGCGGACGTGACGAGATGGAAGGTGCTCCTGGGAACTGGAGAAGCCGGCACGTCCCGCGCCTTCGCGGCAACTTCCTCACTCGCCTTGCGCCGGCGCGGTGCACCGAAGGCCAGGAGCGGCAGGCAGACGACGATCATCATGGCCGCATAAACCAGACACGTCCCGCGCCAGCCGGCGAGGCTGCTCAGAAACGACGTCGTCGGCCAGAAGATGCTGCCGGAAAGGCCCGTCACCAACATCAATGCGCCGATCGCGTTCTTGGCGCGCGGGCCGGCCACTTCGTTCAGCATGATGTAGGCACCGGTCGAGAGCGTGGCGCTGCCGGCCACACCGAGGACGATCCAGGCCACGAAATAAAGGATCGGCTCGTGCGCGAAGGACAGGAGCACAAAGCCCGGCGCGGTCACGACCGTGCCCACCATCATCACACGGCGCGCGCCATGCCGCGTGAAGGATTTTGCGAGCCAGGGCGCGCACAGCCCCATCGCGACGTACAGAACCGAGGTCCCCGCGAATACCGCCGGAAGGCTCATATTGAGATCGGCCGCGAGATCGCGCCCGACGATGGCGGGAAGCCCGATCGTCCCCCATCCGACGAGTTGGGTGACGGCGAGCACCGCCATGACGCCAATCAGCTTCGTATCGAATTTCAAGCGACGTATTCCGCCCCAGGGCCGGATCCGACCGATCCGGTCATTCCCGGATACACCATCTCCAACCCGCGCTGCACTGCGAACGCGGTATGACCCTATCCGCCACAATGGCATTGACATGATGACAACGGCCATCAGCGCGCGATTTGACAGTCCCGCGCGTCGCGGGCAACTCTTGCTCGTTTCGAGAATCACTGATGTCTCACGCCGAGTATGCTCCCAAACAGCTCCCAGTCCTCACGAGACTGGCGATAGCGCTGCGCCGGATCCCGGCGGTTGAATTTGCATTCGCGAAGTTCAAGTCGCTGCTGCGCGGCCGAAAGAACGACGAACCGGTTGTCAGCGAGTTTCAGGCTCCGGCTGCGGACGTCACGAAGGACGATGGCGCGCCCGGCGCGGTCGAGGCGGAAGCGGTTGAACCCGACGCCGTGCAGGCGGCTTCCGATGGAACCGCGACCGCTGCGGCCGAGCCCGCCGAGACTGACGCTGTCGAAGCTCGGGAGATCGAGGCTCCCGCGACTGATGTCGCCGAGAGCGCAACCGCGGAGGCTGGCGCTTCCGAGCTCAATGCAGATGAGCCGGCCACGACAAGCGTATGCGATGTCGTCTCCCCTGCAATGGCGTCCGACGATCTCTCCCAGAGTGAGATCGAGGCCGTTGAAAGCGACGATCTCCCCGTTGAGGCCGAGATAGTTGAAATCGAGTCTCCTCAGACGCCCCTTGCCGCAAGCGCCGAGGCTGGGAAGATGGAGGCTCCTGCGACTGACGTCGCTGAGACCGCAACCGCGGAGGCTGACATCGCGGCGATCGACGCAGATGAGTCGGTCACGACTAGCGTATGCGATGTTGCCCCCCCTGCAATGGCGTCCGACGACCTCTCCCAGAGTGAGATCGAGGCCGTTGAAAGCGATGATCTCCCCGTTGAGGCCGCGACAGCTGAAATCGAGTCTGCTCAGACGCCTCTTGTCGCAATCGCCGAGGCCGGCGCGGCTGAGGCCGAGAAAGTCGAAACCGTCGCGCGTGACGCCGACGACGTTGCGGCTCATGTCGCGCCATCAGGGGATTCATCCGAGGCCGTTGTTGCCGAGACCGATGTTCTCCCGCTCGCTTGCGCCGAGACGGATATGATCGAGGTCGACGCAATTGAGACGGCGCCTTTTGAAATCAAGACCGAGAGCGAGGCCGCTCAGCCCGATGCGATTGACCCCGAGGCGGTCGAGACTGCTCCCCCTCTCATCGAAACCTTCGAGACCGGTGCGGTTGATCCCGATGCCGCGGAGACTTTCGCAGCCATCGCTGTCGAGGCCGACGTGGTCGAGGTCGAGCTCGTCGAGGCCGACACCATCGAAACGGCCCCAGTCGAGGCGGTCACCGCCAAAGCCGACATCGCCCCGGCCGCCGTCGCGAAATCCGACGATCTCTGTGATCGCGAGACGCTTATTCGCCGGCGCTGGAAGGAGACCGGAAGCAGGATGTGGCATGGCGCCGGGCAGTCCGTGCTGTGCATTCAAGGTCGCATCGCCCTGCTGCCGCCGAAGCCTGGCGAGACGATGCCGGGCTACGACAGGCTAGAGTTCAGGCTGATCGACGGCCTCATCGTCTGCGAAGGGTTTGTCGTCGATCCGCCGGAACCGGCGAGACCTAGCCAGTTCGTGTAAGGTCGCTCACTCCGGCGGATTGAACGTGCGGACGAAATACACCGGCTCCCTGCCCTTCTTCAGGCGATAGAGCTGCGCCGGCCGGTTCGGGCCGCGCCGCATCTTGGCGATCGGCTCGATCATGTCGGCTGAGAGAATCCGCGTGCGGAAGGCGCTCTTTTCCAAGGGACGGTCGAGCACGATCTCGTAGACCCGCTGGAGATCGGGCAGCGTGAATTCCGCCGGCATCAGGTAGGCCGGCAGCGAAGTGTATTCGACCTTGTTGCGCAGGCGCTCGACTGCAGCCGTGAGGATCTCGCCGTGGTCGAAGGCGAGCTTCGGCTTGATCTTGCCCGCGACGACTGGAAACCATTGCGCGTCAGGTGCGAGCGCGGCCCGGCCCGCCTCCTCCGGCATCAGCGCGAAATAGGCGTGCGTCGCCGACCAGCCGCGCGGGTCGCGTCCAGCACTGCCCCAGCTTCCGAGCTGCTCGAGATAGGGGCTGGTCACGCCGGTCTTCTCCTTCAGCTTGCGCACCGCGCAGGCCTCGAGATCGCGGTCTTTGGCGACATCGACGAAGCCGCCCGGCAGCGCGAAGGCGAGCGGGAACGGCTCGCCAGCGCCGGCCGGCCGCTGCACCAGGAGGACGTGCAGGCCCTCGTTCCGGATCGCAAAGATCACCACGTCGACCGTGGCCAGCGGCCGCGGGAAATCCAATTGTCCCGAATTCTCAGTGCCTTGGGCTTGATCTTTCTGCGCCATTGCGACCTCCCCTCTTTTGTCGCTTGACAGTAACCGACTTAGTTGTACAGTGCAACTTAATTAGTTGCTCAACCCAACTTATTAGGAGAGGACCATGTTCGGCGTCAGGTTCATCAAGGCCCAGCCCACCACCTATCTCATGAAGTACCGTGCCGGCACCGTGGTCGCCGAGGGGGCGGGACTATCCGCGTTCTACTACGCGCCGGCCACCTCGCTCGTCGCCGTCCCCATCGGCAGCCGCGACGCCTCCTTCATCTTCCAGCAGATCGCGCGCGACTTTCAGACCCTCACCGTCCAGGGCCACGTCACCTATCGCGTCAGCGAGCCGAAGAAGGCGGCTTCGATGCTCGACTTCACGCTGAAGAGCGACGGCAAGACCTATGAGACGGACGATCCGGAAAAGCTGCCGCAGCGCATCCTCGGCACCGTCGAGGTGCTGGCCCAGCAGGCGGTGAAGGAGCTGACGCTGAGAGAGGCGCTTCAGGCCTCCGACCGCATCGCCGACATCATCGCAGGTGGCTTGCGGGCCCGCGCCGACATCGCCTCCCTCGGCCTCGAAATCCTCGGCGTCTCCATCCGCGGCATCAAGCCGACGCCGGACACCGCCAAGGCGCTGGAGGCCGAAGCGCGCGAAGCGATCCTGAAGAACGCCGACGAAGCGATCTTCGCCCGCCGCAATTTTGCGGTCGAGCAGGAGCGCGCCATCCGCGAGAGCGAGCTCGACACCGAGATCGCGGTCGAGCAGAAGAAGCGCTCGATCCGCGAGACGCAGATGGACGCGGAAGCCAGCGTCGCCGCCAAGAAGAACGAGCTGCGCCAGGCCGGCATGGTCGCGGACATCGCCCTCGAAGGCAAGCGCAAGGACTTCGTCGGGCTCAACGCCGAAAACACCCGCACGCTGGCCGATGCCGAAGCCTATCGCGTCGGTGCGCTGATGAAGATTTTCGAGGGCGTCGACACCCGCGTGATCCAGGCGCTCGCCTCTGCCGGCATGCAGCCGGGCCAGCTCATCGCGCAGGCCTTCACCGGCATTGCCGAGAAGGCCGAGAAGATCGGCCAGCTCAACGTCTCGCCGGACCTGCTCAGCCAGTTGATGGAAAAGCCCAAGATGGCGGAGGCCACCAATGCCCGCCGGCAATGACCGCAAGATCGTGCTGGTGACGCGCAAGACCAGGCTGGAGGACCTAGTCGCGCGTTACCTGACCGCGGCGCAGGCGCGCTTCTATGTCGAGCATCTCGGCGCGGACTTCTCCGACTATGAGCGCGAGCACGAGGTCTATCGCACGCAGCAGCACCTCTCTTTGCGGGTGCTGGAACAATGGGGCCGCTACCAGGTGATCGAGCGCAGCTTCCTGCCGAACTTCATCTTCGCGCCCTCCGACATCGTGGTCGCGCTCGGCCAGGACGGCGTCGTCGCCAACACCATGAAATATCTCGACGGCCATCCGCTGATCGGGCTCAACCCGGACCCCGCGCGTTACGACGGCATCCTCCTGCCCTTTGCGCCGCGCGACCTCGCAAAGCTCCTGCCCGAGGTCGCTGCCGACAAGCGCGACAGCCAGGCGGTGACGATGGCAGAGGCGCGGCTCTCCGACGGCCAGGTCCTCCATGCCGTGAACGACCTCTTCATTGGTGCCCGCACGCACACCTCCGCGATCTACGAGATTGCGACCGGCGAGACGAAGGAGCGGCAATCCTCGAGCGGGCTGATCGTCTCGACCGGGCTCGGCTCGACAGCCTGGTTCAAGAGCATCGTCACCGGCTCGCTCGCGATCGCCGGCCAGTTCGGCCAGCCCTCTGAACCTGTGGCTTACGACGCCCTGCCCTGGGACGCGCCGGAGCTGCGCTTTGCCGTGCGCGAGCCCTTCCCCAGCCGCAACTCGCAAGTGGGTCTCGTCTGCGGCCGTCTCGCCTCCGCAGAACAATTGCGCATCCGCTCGCTGATGCCGGAAAACGGCGTCATCTTCAGCGACGGTATCGAAGCCGATCGGCTGGAGTTCAACGCCGGCGCAGAGGTCGCGATCGGGATTGCGGCGCGACGGGGACGGCTGATCGTGTGACTTACCTCGCGATCCGCAGCGCCGATCTTGCCTCCGCCGGTGTAGCGACGCGTCGGCCGTGGCGAACAACCGCCTCACAAGCGAAAGTCACGAGCTCCGCGTTGCTCTTCGCCAGACGGTTCTTGTCGATCCTGATGTTGTCCTCGAGCCCGGTGCGAACCGCGTCGGCGCCCCGCGACAGCGCCCAGCCCATGACCTCGGCTTGATGACGGCCGATCCCTGCCGCGGTCCACGTCGATTTCGGCATCAGCCGCTTGAGTTCCGCCAGAAGGATGTCGAGCACGTGCTCGTCCGCCGGCATCGCGTTCTTGACACCCATGACGAACTGCACGTGGGGATGCTCGTCGATCAGTCCCGCCTCGATCAGGCGGCGCGCGCCATGGAGGTGCGAGAGATCGAAGATCTCGATTTCGGGGCGGATCCCGCCTGCCTTCATACCGGTGGCGAGATGCTCGACCAGAGCGGCGCTGTTCTCGTAGACGATGGTCGGAAAGTTCACCGATCCGGTCGAGAGAGACGCCATGTCCGGCTTCAGATAGAGCGCCGACCCGCGCGCCGACGGATCGCGGCCGCGCCCTCCGGTCGAGAACTGAACGATCATCCCCGGACAATGCTTCCTGATGCCCTCCTGCACCTCTGCAAAGCGCTGCGGATCGGAGGACGGCGTTTCGTCGTCGTTGCGAACGTGAATATGCGCCAGCGTCGCGCCGGCCTCGAAGGCCGCATGCGTCGACTCGATCTGCTCGGACGGCACGATCGGCACTGCCGGGTTGTCCTTCTTGCGCGGAACGGAACCGGTGATTGCGACAGCAACAACAACGGGATTCATCTCTCAACTCCTTGGCAGGCGATATGCCGTCCGGCGCACGCCGGTGAAATTCGACATCGTGCGTCACGGGACTTCCGTGAAGCCTGCCGCTGCTGGCCTGTCTGGCCGCAGCGGCAGTCGTTTCTCTCATATGCGGGAGGACGGCGATATGCGAGATGTTTGCATCATCATCGCGTGACCTCTCTTCCCTGGCCGTCAGGTCGGAACGGCCGCGGCCCCGTTCGCGGTCTCCGCGCGCCTGCGCTCATAGTCCGCCCTTGGCATCGGAACGGCATCCGGCTTGCCGAGATCGTCAAGGCCGATCCGGTATGTCTCCCTGGCAGTCACCGCTGCGAGGGCGGCAATCACCGTGATGCCAAAGGCGATCGCGCCCACCGTGACCGGGATGTTGGCCGAGCCGGGAGGCGCCACGGTCGCAAACAAAGCGGGAAGCAGCGCGGTGATGGTCGTGCCGATATTTTGCGAGATCGCCATCGCCGAAACCCGGGTGCGCGTCGGAAACAGCTCGGGATAGAAGCTCGGGAAGATCGCGTTGTAGCCCTGATAGACCACACCCCACATCAACAGCGACAACAGGATCGCCAATGGCACGTTCCTGATGCTGATTGCGTAGAGGTAGCCGAATGCGAGCAGGCCGGAGCAGAGCGCGCCGACGATGATCGGAGGCTTGCGGCCGATCTTGTCGGACAGATTACCGACGAAGGGAATGACGAACACCGCCAGCATGTTTCCGAGGACCGGAATCCAGAGATAGACGTCCTTCGCAAAACCGATACCGTAGGCTGACTGGACTGCATAGGCCGCGCCGAAAATCGTCGTGACGACCGGAATGACATTCATCAGCGCCATGCAGATGACCCTGAGCATGTCCTTCCAGTTCAGCTTGATGGCCTGAATGATCGGAGCCCGCGGGGTTTCTCCGCGCTCATCCTCCCTGGCAAAGGCAGGTGTCTCGTCGACCTCGCGGCGGATGATGTAGCCCGCGACGATGACGAAGAAGCTGAGCAGGAAGGGTATCCGCCAACCCCAGCTGTTGAAGGCTTCGGTTGGCATGTAGGCCGCGAGCGGCAGAAAGACCGCCGCCGCAAGGATCTGTCCGGCCTGCACGCCCTGGAGCGTGAAGCTCGCATAGAATCCGCGCCGCCCGAATGGCGCATGCTCAAGGATCATCGAGCTTGCGCCGGAGATCTCGCCGGCAACGGCAAAACCCTGCACGAGACGTAAGGTGACGAGCAGGATCGGCGCCCAGATGCCGACCTGCTGGTATGTCGGCAGGATGCCGACGGCCATCGTCGAGATGCCCATCAGGAACATGCAGACGATGAGAACTGTTTTGCGGCCATGGGTATCGCCCCAGTGCCCGAGAACGAAGGCACCGATCGGGCGGGCCACATATCCGACACCGTACGTTGCGAGGGATGCGACGATGGCAACGGTCGGATTGTCCGACGGAAAAAAGATCTGCGGGAAGATCAGCGACGCTGCCGTCGCGTAGATAAAGAAGTCATAATATTCAAGCGCCGATCCAATCCAGCCGCTCGCAGCAGCCTTCTTGGACTGACCCATGTCGTGGATCGCTCGAGCCGTGGTCATGTGCAAGTTTCCTCCGACCTGTTTGCTGGCGTCCCGTGAGCGGGCTTCATGGATATGTTGGGCAGCACTGTCCGATCGCGCGGCGGGCTTTCCGCTTGCGTTTATCGACTGCCGGGACGTGTCTGGTTCGCTGCAACAATAGGCTTTCGGCGGGCTAACACAATTACCCAGTTATGCGATAAACCTAACATCATGTTATTCGCAGCCGACGCGCGGTCCGGGCGGCGAATGCGCGTCAGACGTTCCTTCAGGCGTTCAATTTGAACGCCTGCTTCCGATGCTCAATGGAATCCGGATGGGGCGTATTCAGGCCCGGCTCATTTCATGGAGATCGTGATCGCGCTGAGGTTGGCGGCGACTTCCATCCCGGCCTTCGGACCTTGCAGCACGATCGTCACGCCCTTCTCGTTGCGCAAATGGACGCCGTTGACGCCGCCGACCAGTGCGAAGCCGCCGCCGACCGAGCTGTAGGTGCCGGTGAAATCCTTGACCTCACGGATGCCGGAGGCCCAGCCATCCAGGCGGCTGATCGTGGCTCCGGCCGTGATTCCAAGGCTGAGACCGGACACGCTGAACGGATAGTTGCGGCCCCGCCAGGTCAGCACGCCGCGGCCGGTGCCGCCGCCGATCAAGAGGCCCGCTTTCACGATCTTGACGCGGACGTGGCCGGCTGCCTGTGCAAAGGACGGCGTCGCCGGCATGACGAAGGCGAGCAATATCGTTGCCGCCAGACAACACAGGAAGGAGCGCCGCGTTATCCTCTCATTGTTTTGCGGCATCCACTTTCTTCCAGGTCTGGTCCGGATTGAACAAGATCATGCGGCTGGCAATGCTTTCGGTGCGCGGACCGAGATCCTTCTGGTAGACGGTCCCGCCGTGATTGACCACGAAGGTCATGACGCCGGAATTGCCGTACTCGGCGGGATAGGCGACGAGCGCATAGCCGCCGATCATCTTGCCTTTGACGACATAGTCGAGGCTGCCGCCGGCGGCGTTGGGACCCTGCCCCTTGAGGATCCTGAAATAGTAGCCGTGATAGGGCGCGCCCTGCCCGTCCACCTTGTAGCCCTCGCGCGAGGCTTCCGCCACAAATTCGCCGAGCGGGCTTGGGTCACTATCGTCGCGCCAGAACAGCCCATCCTTCTTGCCGGGCGTCGAGACGATGCGTTGCGCATAGACGCCGACGCCTTCGCCGCGGTCTTTCTCGGCGTAGTCGTTCTGGGCATCGACATAGGCGAGCGCGGCCTGGATCGCATCGAGCTCGTTGCGGCCGATGCGGCGATAGAGCACCTCGATCCGCCCCTGGTCCACGTCGAATTCCCAGCCCGTCTTGGAGTTGACCAAAGGAATCGGGAACGGAAAATCGTCCGGGCCGAGCATCAGCGTGGCCTTCTTGTTGCCCTCCGCCTTGATCGCATGCTTGGCGTCGTACATCGACGTGAAGCGTTGACGAATGTCGGCGTCGGCAACCTCGTCACCGGAGGAGACGATGTCGTCGGCGTTCCTGCCGAGCACTTTCAGGATATCGCTCGGTCCGCTCTTCACAGCCGCGGCGAGCGCTGCGGCTGCATCCTCCGGAGTCGGATACGCTTGCTGCGCTTGCGATGGCAAGCTGAACAATGCGAGCGTCATGACGGCCGGCAAGGCCGCGCGTTGAAGCGCATTCAGACCGATCATGGCGTCACCTCCGCAGGGATTTTTGCGCCGCCGGCGAGCCAATCGCTGTACGTGCGGAATTTCAGACCGAGCTTTTCGTAGTAGACGCGCAAGTACCCGTCGTTGCCGCGGGTCACCGCGTCCGGCATCACGCTCTCGACCTCCTGCGCCATGACGCCGACATAGGCCTTATGGCTGCCGAGATAGCTGAAGCGGTAGTAGCCGAGGCCATTGGCGAGATGACCGAGCAGCACGATGTCGTGCTTCAGCGCGATGTCCGAACGTCGGCCACCGCCGCCACCGCGCCCGCCTCCACCAAATCCGCCTCCTCCACCGCCGCGCATCGCCATTCCGCCACCACCGCCGCGCCCGGCGAAGCCACCGCCGCCGCCACGGGGCATGCTCGCCATGCTCGAGCGCCCGCGTGCCGATGCTGCGGCAGCCGCGCGCCCGGACGAGACGTTCATGGCGCCACCGCGATTGCCGCCACCGCCGCGGTTGACATTTGCGGCGCGATTGCCCGCGCTGGCGCCGCCGCGGTTGGCGGCCTTGGCGCGGTCGCCACCGCCCTTCGCGCCAGCGCGATCGCCGCCACCTTTGGCACGGTCCGCGCCGCCCTTGGCGCGATCGCCGGCGCCCGCGCGATCTCCACCACGATCACCTGCGCGATCGCCGCTGCGATCTCCCGCTCGATCGCCTGCGCGGTCCCCTGCACGATCGCCCGCACGATCTCCTGCACGATCTCCGGCGCCTGGCCGATCCTGTCCGGGCTTCAGTACCTGCTGGCCATCGCGGCCGCGGAAATCCATCCGGTCGGCCGCGCCGGCCTTGATGTTGGTGTTGCCGAAGCGCTGCTGCACGTTCACGTTATTGTAGCGCACGCCCTGGCGATGCGCCGGATTGTGCTGCCAGCCGTTTGCGATGTTGGTGGTCCGGTGATTGACGTAGACGTTGCGGTTGCCCCAGTTGCAGCCGCCGCCCCAGTAGTTGCCCCAGCGTCCGATCGCCCAGGCGGTACCGAAAGCGAGACCCGCCGCCACCACGCCTGCGCCGATATACGAAGGATATCCAAAGTAGTACGGCGGATATTCGGCGTAAGGCCACGCGCCGTAGACGGTCGCCGGCTCGTAATAGGGCACGTACATCGTACCGGCCTCGGCCGGCTCGATGACGATCACCTGCTTGTTTTCCTGGGTCTGGACGCTGACCTTTTGCTGCTTGGTCGTGACCAACATCTTGTTGTCATAGGCCTTGTTGCGCAGGCGCTGGATCGCATCCATCACGTCCGGCTGCTGCGCGAGAAAGGCGTCGCCGAGGTTCTTGGTCCATTCGAGCTTGTCGCTCATCATGGTCAGGACATCGGCCGTGCTGGCGAGCGCCTTGACGCTGTCGTCCCAGGATTGCTTCTCGACCTCTGCCTTCAGCGCGTCGCCCTTGACGTTCTTGCGCTCCTTCAGCCAGCGATCGGCCTGCACGACCTCCAGCGGATATGTCGATGCCGCCAGCACGTTGGCGAGCAGCTCGTCCGGATAGAGCGCGATCGGCGCGACCAGCGCCTCGAGCTGCTCTGGCTTCAACAGCTCCGCGGCCGGCTGTGCCTGACTTGCTGGCGGCGCCTGACTTGCTGGCGGCGCCGACGTGCTCGGGGCGGCCGGGGTCTGCGCCGATGCGGCGACGGGCATCGCCATCATCAGCGCAAGCGCGATCAGGATCTTGCCGCAGCGAAACATTGCACGCCCTCCCTTGGCATTTCGGCAGGGAGCATCGGGCCGGGACGAATGCGTTCTTTGACGAAGATCAAAGAAAGCGGATGCCCGATTGTTGCGGCGCGAAGGTCCTGCGACCGATCTAGCGCGTGAGCGGCAGTTTGATCGTAAGCAGCGCACCACCCGACAGCCTGTTCTCCGCGATGATCTGTCCGCGATGGGCCTCGATGATGGTCTTGGCGATGGCGAGACCCATGCCCATGCCTTGCGGCTTGGTGGTGAAGAAGGGATCGAAGACGTTCTTGAGATCGCCGGCGGCTATGCCGGGTCCGCTGTCGCCGATCCTGATTTCTGCGAAGGAGCCGGACAGCGCCGTCGTGACGGTCACCTCCCGCATCTTCGCCTCCGCCTCGGAGATCGCGTCGATCGCATTGATGATCAGGTTGAGAATGACCTGCTGAAGCTGGACCGGATCGCCCCTGACGCGCAGCGCGCTAGCGACGGGTGTGAACTTCAGGGCGATCTTGTGCCGGTCGGTCACGGCGGTCAGAAATCCGATCGCCTCGCCGACGGTTTCGTTCAGATCGATATCGGCGATCTCGAACGGTGTCTTCTTCAACACGCTGCGCAGCCTGCGGATCACTTCGCTGGCCCGCTGATCGTCGCGCCTGATGTCGGCAAGGATCTCCCTGATCTCGTCGAGATTGGGGGAAGCCCCCTTCAGCATAAGCTCGGCCGTCTCGGCGTTGGTGAGGATAGAGCCAAGCGGCTGGTTCAATTCATGCGCGATCGACGTCGTCAGCTCGCCGGCCGCCGCGTAGCGGTTGACGTGCGCGAGCTCCGCCAGGCGCTGACGCGACTCGACCTCCGCGACGCGGCGACGCCAGCGCTCATGAAGCAGGCCGCTGATCAGGCCGGCCTGCACCAGGATCACCGCTGCGATCAGCGCCATCTGCCAGCGATATATCTCCCAAACGCTCGGCTCGCGAAACAGGACCTCACTGCCAGGAGGTAGACTGCTTTCGCTGATGCCCCAGCGCTGCATCTCACGCCAGTCATATCGAGGTGGCACAAATTGGAGCGTTTCGATCTTGATGTTGCCCGGCTTCTCGCCACCGAGGATACGGATAGCAACGTCGACCGTCTTCCGGCTGGTTGCGGCCGTTGAATGCATGGGGCCACCGACGGTCTGGCCATCGAAGAAGGCATCCTGATAGGAAAAGATGGGCGCATTGGCGACAGCTCGCAATTGGCGCAAGGCGATGTCGCCTTCATGCGTGACGCCTGCCCCGTCGACCGACATCAGGCCCCAGAACAAGACCGTGTGCGGCGCAAGCGATGAGGCGCGCTTGAGGATGTCCCGGAACGAAAGCCCCGAATACCAATCAAACGACACCCTGTTTTCGAACGGCTTCGCATCCTTCTTGATCTCCTCAAGCCAGAACTTCTCAACGGGAGAGGCCCCCAGCACGACGGCGATCGTCTGCGTGGCGGGCAGGACATGAAGGATGCCGGCAAAAATTGCCTGAAAGTCATTGTGGATCGAGATAACCGTGTCGTTGTCGGTCAGTCCCGTGCGATCGACCAGGCGCTGCTCGACCGCAGTCAGGACCATCGGTGTGGCGGGGAAAAGCTGCTTGCGGTACTTCTGGGCGAATCTTGCCGCAGGCGCCCCGACGCTGACGACGATATCCGGCGGACAACTCTCGTAGAGCGAGCGCAGATAATCGACGAAGGGCTCTTCAGGACCTGGATTGTTGAACCGCGCCGTCAGAAGCGTGTGCTCCTGAATGTCCAGCGGCCACGGCGCCTGCCGCTCGAGATCGGCCTTGATGGCCCGCGCGAACTCGCTCCACGGACGAAATTCCCGTCCGAAGGAATGCAGCAGCAGCACGCGCTTGGGCTGGCCCTGATCGGCAGCCCTCGCCGGTCCGAGCCCGGCAAGGGCCAAGACCAGCACGCACAGACAGAGCCGTGCGGCCGCCGCCCGCCAGCCCCGCCTGACCGCAGCAACGATCGGGATGCGCCCGCTCATCCTCTTCCTCAGCAGCTTCGCCCGGCTGCACCTTGATCTCATTCTAGCGCAAAACGGGCGACGGCCAACGGCTTTGCCGAGCCCTCCTCGGTGTCAGTGGCCGCTCAGCACGAGCGTCTTGATCGGCAGCAGCAGCGCCTGGATCCGCAGCAGCAGCGCGTGCACGAGGCCGACGCCGTCGACGACGTGCAGCGCGATGGCCCGGCCGGTGCTGGTGTCCTTTGCGGAAATCTCCTCGTGATTGCTGGTATAGGCGTTAACGAGGCAGCTACTCCCCGGTGTCACGCCTTCGAGGCCCCCTTTGTAGAGCGGCTCCAGGAACACGAGGATCGTGCCGGGCTTCACGGCGTTTTGCGCTTCGAGCAGCTGCTCCCCGGCGCGGAACTGTCCGGCTGCGATGTAGTCCTGCACCGTCGTGACCACCATCGGAACGATGACCCATGGCCTGGATATGCAGGTCGCTTCCGCCACCATGCCTTCCTTCATGACGCCCGCCTCGATCTGACCGAAGCCGGCCTGAAGCACCTTTCTGCCGGCGCCTTCCGGAATCAGCACACCCGCCGGCCGCATCAACTGATTGACGACATCACCAACGCGAAGCAGGAATTGCTCGACCCGGCCATCGACCCCGGCGCGGACGATCGTCTTGTCGAGATCGACCTGGGCCTGCTCGAGAACGGCTTGAGCGCTCGCTTTCTGGGCCGGCAGGAGTGTCGACACCTGCAAGGCGGCCGACTCCTTCACGGCGGTCGCCGCATCGATGCCGGCCTGCCGTTGATCGACCAGCACCTGGAGCTTTTCGATGTCCCGTTGCGGCACGATGCCGGGGTTGCGGCGCTGCAATTCGGATTTGGTGTCGAGCTCGTCCTTGGCTTGCTGATAGTTGGCCTTGGCTTCCTGGATCTGGGCTTCGGCCTTAATGACATCGGACTGCGCCGTCGTCATTGCGGCATCGACCTCCGCGACCTTCCGCCGGGCGGTCTCGTAGGCGGCCTGTTGCTTGGAGCTGTCCAGCGTGAACAGCACGTCACCCTTCTTCACGTCCTGGCTGAAGCCGACCTTGACCTCCGCAACCCGCCCCGATCCTTCGGGCAGGATGGGCACGGTGCGGAAATAAAGCGTCGCCGAGTCGGTCGCCGGGTGGAAATAGAAGATCATGGTGATCAGCGACACCGTGAGCATCAGGCAACCCGTGATGCCCCATCGCAACTCGTACCAGACCGAGAAGAACGTGATCTCCTTGCCGAAGCGCTTGCCCTGGACATAGCGGCGGTAGAGATAGTCCGGCACGATGGTGAGGAGCGAGCAGAACATGAGCTCAAACATGGCTGTGCTCCTTCTCCTTCGCGACGCTGGACTTGTCTGCCGGCGGCGGGCTGACCGCCGCATCGCCGGTTTGTGAGGTCGATGTGGTCTCGCCGGCCTCTCCCGGCGTCGCATCGGCGATCTTTTCGACGGAGTCGGCGATGCTGCGCAGCGGCGTGCCGAAATCGGGGATGTCGATCAGCGCAAGCAACAGGCCCGCCACCCAGAAGATATGCATATGCGTGAACAGCGAGATCAGGCCGAGCACCGCGACGAATTCGAATTGCAGCTTCTGCGATTTGTGCGCCATCCGCTCGGGCATGCTATGCAGCTTCCAATACAGCGTGCCGACCCAGAGCACGGTGCCAATCAGGAATATCCCCATCACCACCATCAGCGGGTCGACCCCGCTTCCAGGCGCGAGAAAGAACGGCAGATGGTGCGGAGCCATCGGATGAAGCTGGTCGTTCAATGGTCTCTCCCAATCTGGAGCGGAGTTGCGCATCGCGTTGCGGCCACTCTGACTACCCCAGTGTGGATTTTGCTTGATTTGAATCAAGGGAAGGCTTGCCGCCGCGCCTAGCTTTCCGCGAACGCCGAACTGCCAACACCCAATCAGGAGCCGTCAGCCATGCCCGGCCTCGATGATCTCATTCCCAGTGCCACGCAGATCCGCAAAGAAGCAGCCCTCAAGGAGGCCCAGAAGGCCGAGGAATATGCCCGCCTCGCCGCCGCCGCCGAGGCCGAAAAGCACGCCCTGATCGAGCGGCTGACCAAGCCGTCCGGCAAGACCGAGGAAGAGAAGGTCAAGCTCGCCTCGACCATCATCCAGCGTGCGGTGCGAAACGGCATGACCGAGGTCCAGGTCTATCGCTTCCCCAACACGCTGTGCACCGACAAGGGCCGCGCCATCAACCAGCGGGAAAAGGGCTGGGAGAACACGCTGACCGGCATCCCCAAGGAGATCTTCCAGCTCTGGACCGACCACCTGAAGCCGCGCGGCTATCGCATCGCCTACCAGATCATCGATTTTCCCGGCGGCGTCCCCGGCGATATCGGCGTCACCATCTCCTGGGGAGACGATTGACGGCCATTCGGCCGCATTCGAGCGCAACAGCGAAAGGACAGGCATGGCCAAGGATGATGAGTCCGACAAACGAATGAAGCGCAAGGAATACGAGAAGGAGCTCGAAAAGCTCCAGGTCGATCTTTGCCATCTCCAGGACTATGTGAGGGAGAAGAAGCTCCGGGTGATCGTCCTGTTCCTGTCTCTTATACACATCGATGTGTATAAGAGACAGACATGGAGCAGTTCCCCGCCGGTGGCGAGATTGTGATCTTCGACCGCAGCTGGTACAACCGCGCCGGCGTCGAATATGTGATGGGCTTCTGTACGCCCGCCGAGCACGATCGATTTCTCGGCCTGTGCCCCCAGATGGAAAAATACGTCATCGAAGGTGGCATCATCCTCGTCAAGATCTGGCTCGAGGTCGGGATGGACGAGCAGGAGCGCCGATTCAGGGCCCGCATCGACGATCCGGTGCGGCAGTGGAAACTGAGCCCGATGGATCTGGAATCCTACCGGCGCTGGTATGACTACTCGCGAGCCCGCGACCTGATGCTCAGGAAGACCAGCACGAAGCATGCGCCCTGGCACATCATCCGCTCGGACGACAAGCGGCGAGCGCGGCTGAACTGCATCGCGCACCTGCTCGAGGCAATCCCCTACAAGCGCGTCAAGAAAGACAAGATCAGGCTGCCACCGCGCTCGGACAAGGGCCGTTACAACGATCAGGCCAGCCTGCGCGGGCTGAAATTCGTCCAGGAGCGCTATTGAGCGGAACAGGCCGCGCGGTGGCGGCCTGATCAGTCCTTTGTCTCAATAGTTATACGGATATTGCTGCGGGCAGACCCAACTGCCGTAGGAGTCTTGATAGCAGCCGTTGTTGTTGTAGTTGTTGTAATAGCCGTAGGCACCATACGCACCGGCCGCTGCGGCTCCGACAGCAGCGGCGCCATAAGCGGGTCCGCGCCAGCCATAGCCATAGCCCGGACGACCGGGATAGCCGGCGATCGGACGCCCCGGATAACCCGGCCGGCCTGCGATCGGACGACCGGCTATCGGATGGCTCGGACGCACGCCTCCGGCGACGCGATAGCCGCCACCGCCAATACGTCCGGCATGAACGGCGCCGCCCCGGTACCCACCAGCTGCGAAACCGCCTGCGCGCATACCACCGCCGTGGAAACCGCCACCGCCGCCGCGGAAGCCGCCACCACCGCCGCCCCGGCGCGCGAAGGCATCGTCTGGAACGAGGCAGGTCGTGAGAAGAACGAGCGCCGCAAGAGCAGCGAGAAGATAACGAAGCATGGCGTCTCCTCCATTGATTGGGGTGCCGTCGTTCGCTCTTCGATGATGCCGCGCGACAAGCGACCAGCACCTGACGTTACCGTCGGGTGCTGGTCGTGCTAGAACTTGACCTAGATCAACGGAACCGAAGCATTTGGACAAAACGCAGTGTTCCGTCAGGCTGCGATCACCAAACTACTTCAGCCGAATGGTGACTCCACCGACCGCAGCCGACACTTCGGCACCGACCTTCGGCCCGGTGAGTTGCAGGATCACGCCATTGGCGTTTTGCAGCTGAACGGCACCGGCGCCCGCGGCAACCGCGCCGCCCGCTCCACCCGCCGCATATGAGCCCTCGATGGACGCTGGCCCCTTGAGATTGAGTGCTCGTCCGACAAATTTTGTCGTCGAGGCGCCAATCGTGAAGCCTACGCTCATGCCCGATACCGTGAATGGATAACTCTTTCCGCGCAAGGTCAGCACACCCTCGCCACCGCCGACCCCGACGATCAGCCCGCCTTTGGTGAAGACGACTGCGACCTGGCCGGTCTCGGCCCGTGATGGCGTGCTGAAACCGGCAACGCCTGCGAGCAAGGCGACCAGGGCGGCGCGGATGGCAAGTTTTTTCATGACTTTGGTTTCCCCTTTGGTTTTGACGTCGGACTGTTAAGCCAGGATCATCGCGAAATAGCCGAACACGGTGAGCAAAATGCCCGAGACGGCACGTCCCCTGTTCATCTCAAGAGGCGGCCTTCAGCTTCGGCTGAGCGCCGGGCTTGGGCCGACCGATCTTCGCCAAGGCCTCGGTGCGCACGAGCTTCAGCCCTTCCTTCGCGTCGTAGCCGTGGATCTCCTTCACATCGAGCTTGCGCATGAAGTCGATGGTCTCCTGTGTGATGACCTGCCCCGGCACCATGATCGGGAAGCCCGGCGGATACGGGATCACGAAATTGGCGGAGACGAGCTCGGGCCCCGCCTTCAGTCGCCGGTCGATCTCTGGATCGTTGAGGCGAATGTGTTCACAACCCGCCGCGTCATAGGCCGAATAGAATCCACTGCGGATGTCGCCTTCGTTGGTCTTGCTACCGGCATCACCGCGGAACGCGGGATGGAAATGCGAGAAGTTCGGCAGGTCGGGCACATCCTTCATCAGGCTGTTGACCCGGGCCTCGAACGTCTTCCTCGCGTTAGCACCGCCCTGCGCCAGGCCGCGATCGACCTCGCCAGCGATCTCGGCGAGGACGCGGATGAGATGCGCGACGTCGCTGCGGGTGTTGTTGATGTTGGACTGGACAAGGACCGAGTTGCGCGAAGTCTTGTTGACCTGGATGTTGTACTCGTTGGCGAGGATGCCCTTGAACTGGGTGCCGTCGTAACCCGCCATGCCGCACACCAGCGTCATGCGGGTTGGATCGAGGCAGAACTCGTCCTCGTCGAGGCTCTTGAGCGTATTCACCCAGTTCACGCCGGCTGAAAGATAGTCGGTGAAGCCGCTCTGGCGGTATTGCGCCGGCACCATGACGTCAGCGCCGAGGATCCGGAAGTATTTTGAGATCAACGGATTGTTGTTGACGGCCTGGCGGATCGCGAATGCGATCTCCATCGCGTTGGCGACGAGACCATAGCCCTCCAGCTCCATCTGGCGCCGCGATATGTCGAGGCTGGCAATGAGCTGCTGGTTGGGGCTGGTCGACGCATGCGTGAACACGGCCTCCTTGAATTGCTGCTCGACCGTGTGGAATTCGACGTCCTTGACCGAGAGCATGGAGCCTTGACGGATCGCGGACATCGACTTGTGGGTCGAATTCGTCTGGTAGACGCGCAGTCGGATCTGGCGCGGATCGGGGATGAGCCGGGTCTTGAGCAGAACCTCGTCCGACGGGTTCTTGCCGAGCTCCGCCTGCTGCTTCTCATAGGCCGCGACCGACTTCGGGTCGTGCATCCACGCCTCGATCTCGTTGGCGGCGCCCATCGCGGTGCGCCGCCGCAGGAACGGCGAGAACCGCGCAAAACCGAACCAGGCTTCGTCCCACAGGAAGATCAGGTCCGGCTTGATGGCGAGGCATTCCTCCATCACGCGGCGGGTGTTGTAGATGTGGCCGTCGAAGGTGCAGTTGGTCAGATCAAGCATCTTGACGCGATCAAGCCGCCCGTCGGCCTTGGCGCCCAACAGCGCTTGCTTGATCGTCTTCAGCGGCACCGCGCCATACATCGAATATTCCGTCATCGGGAAGGCTTCGACATAGAGCGGCTGGGCGCCGGCAAGCACCATTCCATAGTGGTGCGACTTGTGGCAGTTGCGGTCGACGATGGCGATATCGCCGGGCGCGAGCAGCGCCTGCACCGCCATCTTGTTGGAGGTCGAGGTGCCGTTGGTGACGAAGAAGACGCGGTCAGCTCCGAGCGCCCTCGCCGCCTTCTCCTGCGCCTTCTTGATGTTGCCCGTCGGCTCCAGCATGCTGTCCAGGCCGCCGGTGGTCGCGCTGCTCTCGGCCAGGAACAGGTTCGGGCCGTAGAACTCGCCCATGTCGCGGATCCAGTCGGACTTGAAGATGGACTTGCCGCGGGCGATCGGCAGCGCGTGGAACGTGCCGATCGGGCGCTGTGCGTATTTCTTGAGATTGTCGAAGAACGGTGTGTCGTAGCGATCCTGGATGCCTTCGAGAATCGACAGATGCAGCTCGAGGAGCTCCTCGATGGAGTAGAAGATCCGGCGGACCACGTTGGCTTCGGGGTTGCCGGCCATTTCCTCAACATCGCGGTTGGACATCAGATAGATGTCGAGCTCGGGCCGCACCCGCTTGATGATATGGGCGAGCCGGAGTGCATCCGCGTCGGATTCATCGTTGAGACCGGCCGCGGCCGTGATGGAGCGGAGGATCGGCGCATTGTGGCGCGAGCGCAGGCCGAAGCCCTCGTTGATGACGACGGCCGCGATGTTGGGATTGAGCATGCTAGCGCAGAACGCGTCTTCGAGACTGCCGACGATGACCGGCTCATAGACGAACGAATCGACCGGGCGACGCAGCTTGCGCCATTCGGCGGCGAGCGCCGGCCATTGGCTGGACGAGAGGCCCGTGACGATCAAAGTCTCGAAATACGGCCGCCGCGCCGCGTGCGATCCGAAGGTGGGCGGCACCAGATCCGGCGCGTCCCCGTTGCCCTCGTCCTTGAGATTCCAGTCGCCGGCGTGCTGACGGAACGACCTTGTCGTCAGCGCCTGTGTGATCCGTGTTGCATGGGCCAGTGACGTTGCCGCATCGCCCGCTGAAGCGGCCTCCCGCAATGCTGCCATCAGCTGAAGGCCGGGGTAGCCGTGAAACTCCTCAGTCACCGACAGATCGGCGAGCGCTGCATCATATTTCGCGCGATCGCCGCCACGGGTCCATGCCTTCGCAGCCTCCACCAGATCGCGCCAGTCGTCCGCCCGCGCTCCGGGTCCGGAAAAGAACTGATCAATGCGCTTTTGCGCAAGCTTCGTGTCCTTGGACATGTGTCTCTCCCGATCCCAGCGGCAAAGGTGACGCGGGATCGTGGGTGCAGCGCGGAGTGCTCCATTGATCCAAGTCAACGGTCATCTGCGATGTAATGAAGCCTTTGACTGCGCAGGCGTCGTCCCTTCGCAATGCAACACAGTTTCGGCGAACGATAAGGAAGCAGTCGGGAGATCAGAGCGCTCTTTTGGCAACATCGGGCTGCCCCTCGCCGAGAACGCTGTCGAGCGAGCGCAGCCACTGGCCGCTGTCGGTCTTCTCCGCCAGCCCTTCGGCCCGCAACAGGTCGCGCAACTGCGCATGTGCCCCGACGATGCAGAAAGCGACCCGCCGTGTCGCGAGCTCGTCATAGAGATCGCGCAACATGCGCGCGCCGGCGAGGTCAATATAGGGGGATGCCGAGAGATCGCATGCGACCAGCCGGATGTCAGGCGACCTCTTGAGCGCGATCAGGACCGTATCGAGGATCGTCTCGGCATTGATGTAGAGCAGCGAAGCTTCGGGCCGGAACGCGATGACACCGACGAGGGGCTCGACACCTTGATGCCTCGCGCTGTCGGAGTAACGGCCGCTGCCGGGCAGCCGGCCGAGGAACGCCACGTTCGGCTGCGAGGCACGCGCCAGCAGCAGGAAGATCGAGGCAATCGATGCCAGCAGGACGCCTTGCAGGATGCCGAGCAGCAGCACTGATACAAGGGCAATCGCCGCAGCGTAGAAGTCGATCCGGCTGACCTGCCACATCCGCAGCAGCGCGCGGACGTCCACCAGCTTGTAGACGGCGGCAAAGACGATGGCCGCGAGCACGGCCTTAGGTAGGTTGGTCAACAGCCCCGTGAAGAACAGCAGACACAGGCCAAGCGTCACCGAGCAGATGATCAACGCCAGCGGCGTCCGCGCGCCCGCGTTGTCATTGACGGCGGATTGCGACAGGCCGCCGGCGACGGGATAGCCGTGACCGAAAGCTGCGGCGAGGTTGGCAGCACCCAGCCCCAAGAATTCCTGCCGCACGTCGAGGGGATAACCGTGCTTGGCAGCAAAGCTGCGCGCCGCTGAAACGCCTTCGATGTAGGCCAGCAACACGCATCCTGCCGCGAGCGGAAAGAGGTCGTCGAATTCCAGAAGACCAAATGTCGGCACCCCAATTGCAGGTAGCCCCTCGGGAATCTTGCCGGTCACGGGGACGCCATGGGACGCAAAGCCGAGGAGTGTCGCAACCGCGATCGACAGCGCCACGATGGTGATACCGACCGGCCGTCCCGGCAGAAAGCGCTCGCCAAGCAGGAGGAGCAAAAGCGCAACCGCGCCGATCGCCAGAATGAGCAGATTGATCCCGCCAAGCTGGCCGGCAAGCTTGATGACGCGGTCGAAAAAGTTGTGGCCGCCGCCGGCAACGCCGAGCAGGCTCGGCAACTGGCTCATGATGATGGTGAGCCCGGCTCCGGCCTTGAAGCCGACGAGGATGCTGTCGCTGACCAGGCGGACGAGAACGCTGAGCTTGAACAGCCACGCGATGAAGCACAAGACCGCCACCGCGAACGCCGACAAACTCGCGATCTGCGCATATCGCACCGCGTCCCCACCGGCGAGCACACCGACGGTGCCGGCAATCATCAGCGAGATCGCCGAGGTCGGGCCGACCGCGAGCTGCCGCGACGAGCCGAGCAGCGCATAGCCAATGCCGCCGAGCAGATAGCCGTAGACACCGACCTGCGGCGGCAGGCCGGCCAACGCGGCATAGGCGAGCGAGACCGGAATGGCGTAAGCGGCGAGCGTGACGCCGGCGATCGCGTCCGAGGCCAGCCACTCGCCGCGATAGGCGGCGAGCCAGCCGGACGGCGGAAAGAACCGTATCCAGCCCGCGCGCGGCTCGGATGGTCCATTCATACGCGCACCTCCGATTGTCTGGCTTCGCAGCACAGCACTACGACCAAACGCGCGACCACGGGAACGCCGAGCGCGAGATTGGGAATTGTCTTGATCCAGGTATAGGCATCAATGTAGCCGCCCGCGAACGCGAGCAGCAGCACGATCTCGACGGTTTCATCGCGGCGTATCGACGAACCGGCGGCGATATTCAGAGCGCCCATGTCCGGGATATCGGCTGTCGCAAGTCGCACATGATGTCATAGGCAACGCCTTACCCTCAGCGAGGCTTGATCTGGATCAAGCATTCAGCCGCTTTTCGGGACTGACTTTCCGCAAACGCACCCGGGGGAAATGCGATCATGGAGACCATCAGGTGGATCATCTCCACCGCTCCGGAAATCTTTCTGCTGTTGGCGGTCGCGCTCGGGACGATTCTCGGCCGCATCAAGATCCGCGAATTTGCGATCGGCACCACGGCCTACCGCGTCACGATCGCCGCAGGTCTGACCGTCGGGTCGATCGAAGAGAAGATCGGAAGCCGAACCGTCCTCGAACGGATCGTCCGCAAGGGAAGCGACGTCAAACCGCAGCTCCAGACCGTGCTTGAGGCCGGCGACGATATCGTCCTCGCAGGCCGGTCCGCCACCATACTCGCCGCGGAGCCGATCATCGTCGCCTCCACTTTCGCGGGCTGAAGGAATGGAGAGCTGAGCCATGCGTCAGCAAACCCTACGAAGCCTGACAGCCCTGCTGCTGTTTGTGTGTGTCGGCCTGATTGCGCCGTCGCACGTCGTTGCGGCCGACGATCGTCCCATTCAGGAGGAGGTCTGGGCACTACCTCTGCAGCTTCCGATGTTCGCCTATGTCGTGCGTCCGGTAGGAGACGGCCCCTTCCCGCTCGTGATCATGAACCACGGCGTCTCACTCAACCCGACCGACCGCAGCTTCTTCCCGCTGGTGGAATTCCGCGATGCCGCCAAATGGTTTGCCAGGCGCGGCAACTTCGTGCTGGCCCCTGTCGGCACGGGATATGGCGCCTCCGCCATCGATATCCCTGAACGCGGGATCTACGGCCCGTTCTTCTCCAAGGTCGGCAAATGCACCCACCCGAACTTCCGTGATCCCGGGCTCGCGGTGGCGCAAGTCGACCTCTGGATCATCGACTATCTGGCCGCCGAAAAGCGCATCGTGCCGAAGGACGTCGTCGTCGTTGGGCAATCGGCCGGCGGTTGGGCGTCGATCGCGCTCTCAAGCTTCAATCCCCCGCAGGTGAAAGCCAATATCGTCTTTGCGGGAGGCCGCGGCGGCCGTGTTGGCGGCTTGCCGAATCACAATTGTGCGCCGGACAAGCTCGTCGCACAGACCGGCGAGTTCGGCCGCACCTCGCGCGTGCCGATGCTGTGGATCTATATCCAGAACGACACTTATTTCGGGCCGGTTCTGACGAAACGCATGCACGAAGCCTTCGTCGCTGCCGGAGGCAACGCCGAATACCACTTGATGCCGCCGTTCGGAAACGAAGGACACTTCTTCATCGGCTCGCCCGATGCGGTGCCGATCTGGTCTCCGCTGGTGACGAAGTTTCTCGACGCGCAGAAATAAACCGGACGCCCGAGGCTTGGAGGCGAACCATGTGCAACGCTCGTTATCGTGTCGCGGGGCTTTTGCTCGTCACCATGGCTGTCGCCACCACGACACTCGACACCGCGGCACCAAAGAGCGCACCAGCCAAAAAAACACCCGAAGCGCCAGCGCGCGGCCAGCGCGAGGCCAAGGACATCACCTACGGCGATTGGCAAAAACTCTGCTTCAAGGCAGGCGGCGCGCCGACGCTGTGCCGGACATCGATCACCGGAAAGTTTCCGACCGGGCAAATGGCGGTGCGGGTGGACCTGATCGAGCGCGACGGCGACCGCACGGCACGGCTGCAATTGTTCGTGCCGGTCGGTATGTACCTGCAACATCCGGCCAAGCTGACCGTCGACCAGGGCAGCCCTTATCAGGTGCCCTATAGCTGGTGCCTGACCAATGCCTGCATCGCCGCGGATGTCGCTGATCCCAAGATCATCAAGGAGATGGAAGGGGGAAAGACGCTAGTCCTCGAGATCGTCGATTCCAATCTTCTGGCGCTCACGACCTCGATGCCGCTGGCCCAATTCGCTTCGGTTCACAAGGGCGCACCGGCGAAGACGCTGGAGCAAGACATCGAGGAATGAACAGGCGCGAAAGCGACTCTAGATCCTGCTTTCGCCGGCGCGTTCGATCAGATCGACGAGTGATTGCGCCGCAAAGGGCTTGCTCAGGTAAGCCACGCATCCCGATGCGACCGCGGCCGAGCGCTTCCTCTCGCAGTCGTTTCCGGTGATATAGATCACGGGCGCCGAGACGCCCTTGTCTGCGATCCGCCGACGCAGGTCGATGCCGGATTGATCGGACAGATCAATGTCGATGATGATGCACATGGCGCTCTCGAACTCGGCATGATCGAGCAGCGCGGCCGCGGAGTCGAACAACAGCGTCGTAAACCCGTGCTCGCGCAGAAGCCGTTTGATGCTGATGCGCACTGACGCATCGTCGTCGACAATGAACACGGATCTGCGGGTCGGCACGAGCGTCGGGCCTTCTGGTGAATGAGGAGCCAACAAGCCAGGTAGGGCTGGTACGCTCCCATAGAGCACGTCGTCGTTCACATTTCATATTGTCCCTGGGTATAGGGTATCCGGCACAGCCCCGACGAACGGACCCCGACTAGTCGCTCCGATCGCCCTTGGGATCAAGCATCCCAAGGCGCTCCGCAATCGACACCAGTTCCGCAAGTGAATGGACCTGCATCTTTTCCATCACCTGATGCCGATGCGCCTTCACGGTGCGCTCGGTGGTTCCGAGCTCGTGAGCAACCTGTTTGTTGATCTTGCCGCGCACGATCAGATCGAACACCTGCCGCTCGCGGGGGGTCAGCGCGGCCACCAGCGCCTTGAGCGAGTCGAGCCTGCTGCGCTGGTTACGTGCGGCTTCATGCCGGGTCATTGCGCGCTCGATGGCGTCGATCAACTGCTCCGACGAGACGGGCTTGGTCAGAAAATCTTCGGCGCCAGCCTTGATGGCCCGCACGGTCGTTGCCGTGTCGGCGTGGCCGGTGAGGAAGACGATCGGCAGCACCGAGCCAAGCTCGATCAGACGGCGTTGCAGCTCCGGACCGCTCAGCCCCGGTATCTGCACGTCGAGCAGGACGCATCCCAGCCTGTCAGGGTCAGGTAATCGGTCGAGCAGCTCCTGCGCCGATGCGTATGTTGCGACATCATAGCCGGCTAGCTTCAGCCGGCGTTCGATCGCCGTCCGAAACGGAGCGTCGTCGTCGACCACGTGCACCAGCCCTGGCAAGTTCACCTCTTGACGCAGCGAGCGACATTCTCCGCCGCACTGAGACGCAAAGTCAGTCGGCGATCAAGTAACCCATATGGATGATACCGGGCACAGTGGACAATCCCTCGATAGAGCCGAGAGTATCAAAATGCACTCCCGCATCGCGTATATTCTCAATCCGTGCAAGATATTGCAGCGCCTGTCCTTTGGGACAATGGCCCTTGAGACAATGGCTGGAAATGTCGCC
>NZ_JBBIAM010000102.1:0-33376 GCF_054185185.1 Bradyrhizobium sp. UFLA05-153 | reverse complement strand
GACGAGACCGAGTGGATGGGTGATGATCCGGCCGACAGGGCGCGCGACGCGCTTTGGCATCGGCATTACACGGGGGCGGACCGTTGCCATCTGCGGGCGGTAGTTCAGCGTATAGATTGTGCAGAGCAAAGAGCCACCGAAGGTCGGGCGCGTCGCAGCGAGCGATCCGTCGGCATCGACATCGAGCTCTGTGCAATCGGCGGTAAGTCCCGTAAGCAGCGTAGTAGCAACCGAGCCCGCGAGATCGCGGCCGAGCGTGGTGGCCCCCAACAGCAGTATCTCCGGCTTGTAGGTGTTAACGACATCGGTCAGCGCCTTGGTGTAAGATTCGTTGCGGTAGTCGGCCAAAAGATTGTGTGCAACCATGTACACGAGGTTGGCGCCATAGCAGAAGGACTGAGCAGCCGCCTGCTGCGTCGCCTCGCCTTCCGGACCGATGATGACTGCCGCGAGATCGACCTTGAGCTTGTCGGCGAGCTTGCGGCCGGCCCCCATGAGCTCCCAGGATACGGGGTGCACAACTCCGCGTTCCTGCTCGACGAAAACCCAGACGTGCTTGTAGGCCTTAAAGCGCTCAGGCAACTCCTTCTTGGTCGCGGCGCGGCCAGAGGCGGCGGCCGGAGCGCGAGTTTTTGGCGTAGTACTCATGGTATTGGTTTCCTTGATTTGCTAGCCGTGCGCCAGCGTCGCGAGATCGGCTTCCAGGTTCTGCTCACGCTCGAGGGTCGCCGCTCTAATCGCCTCGGCCGGTGCTCGCCGAACTTCGATTAGCCCTACCTTGTTGCGCGGGGCCGGCCCAACGAGGGGTTTGGCGCAGGCTGCGAGCCGCGGAGACCGCATTTCAGAGGCACAAATAGGTCTAGGCGGTTGGTCGTTTTCCTTCGAGGGATTATGGCCTTGCTCACAGGGTGCACTGGAATCTGCGCGGAAACGGGAACTTGCTCGATGCAGTCGACGATGTGCATGCGCTTCTCCAAGGCTTGGCTGCGAATGGAGACAGCAAGTGTCGTACCAACTGTGCGCACGATCGAATTTTAGCGTCAGCGCAGAGGCTTACGACAACAGCGGCATGACCTTCGTCTGACTGCGACAGCGCAGCCGACATGGCTGCCGTGACGCGCGTCGGAATTCGAACAGAGGCGCTAGGCCCACCCTTTTGGTCGTCCCACAGGCCGAGATCTGTCACGGGAAGGAATGTTAGCCCGACGTCGTACATCGCACCTTCGTGACCACAAAGCTCTCCGAGTAAATCCCGAATCTACGCTTCGTAGCGGGACGACGACGAACAGGGCCGAACCTTGAAAGCCGGGTAAAGTGAAATGCTGTCACTTCAAGTCAAGTTGCACGAACGTTGGCGCCTTCTTCGGCTGTGGTGCGACGGCGTCCTTCAGGACCTTGAATACGCGTTGATCGATAGGAGAGGAGGCAACGAAGTCCGCATATGCCCGTTCCAGCACCGCCTTACACCGTTCCGCGACCGCTACATCGGTTGCAGCGCTCAAGTCTTCGCCTGCGAGATACTGTCCCATGCGCCGCAGGATGTGAAGCCTGGCCACGTTGAGGATTTTGGAATCGTACTTGACGCCGAGCAGGTCGAAGAACTCCTCGGCCGCGGCCGCCTTCTTTAATTGCGAAAGGATTCCGTCAGTCATTCGTTGTCTCCATCTGCCATGGCGCAATGTTGGGCACGGCCGGCCTGCTTGTCGTCCGGGTGAGGTTGGCATGCCGCCTTAACGACCTGTTCGATGCAGAGATGGCGGCTATTCGGGACATGCTGGCCTTACATTCCGTCAAGCCGGGAGTGCTCACGGACCTCGCGCCAGATCGCCATCACAGTCTCGCGCGGGACCCCGCCCTTGTGGTCGACGGCATGCTTGCGAACGCGGGCAAGGATCGCCCGGCTCTCCTCGGCGCTGACCGAAAGCTGCAATTCAGACAGCAGCGCGGTGATAGCTGCGAGCCCTGAATGCTTGCCAATCACAAAGCGATTAGAGCGACCAAGCAGCCGTGGATCGAGCGCCTGATAGCTGCGCTGGTCCTTCAAGAGGCCATCGACATGGATGCCGGATTCGTGGGTAAAGACATGCTCGCCGACGATCGCCTTGTCGAGCGGAACGATGCGGACGGCGGCGGCCGCGACAACAGCCGCGACATTTTTGAGTTCTGGTAACACGACGCCCGTGTCGCACCCATAGAGCTGCTTGAGCGCGACAGCGATCTGTTCCAGCGGCGCATTGCCTGCGCGCTCGCCGAGGCCAATCACGGTGACAGAGGCGTGCGTTGCGCCGGCCTTGATTGCAGCGAGCGTGTTAGCGGTCGCGAGGCCCAGATCGTCGTGACCGTGGAATTCGATCTCGAGGTCGGTGGTAGCACGCAGCGCCGCCACCAACGCAAAGGCTGCATCGGGATCCAGCACGCTGAGCGTATCGGCGACGCGAAAGCGCCGGGCGCCGGCGCCTTTTGCGGTGGTGATCAGCTCAACCAGGAAGTTGACATCGGCGCGCGAGGAGTCTTCCCCTCCGACCGTGGCATCGAGCCCCCTATCTCGAGCATAGCCGACGACCCGCCTCACCTGCTCGAGCGCGGCGGCCCGGCCGCTACCGAGCTTGGCAGCAATCTGCACGTCGGAGCATGGGATCGAAACGTTAACCATTGAGACGCCGGATTCGATTGCCGCATCGACATCGGAAGATTTCATCCGGCACCAGCCAATGATCGTCGCCGCCAGGCCGGCTTCGACAATAGCGCGGATCGCGCTGACTTCTTCATGGCCCATCGCCGGCGTACCAGCTTCGATCTCCGTGATCCCGGCCTTTGAGAGCGCGGACGCAATTGATACCTTTTCCGCTGTTGTAAAGGCCACGCCGGGAGCTTGCTCGCCGTCGCGTAACGTGGTGTCGTTCAGGACTATCTGCCTCATATGCGACTTGCCAGACAGATCCGTTCCACCGAAGGTCATGCGCGCGTTCCGCCTTTCCCGCTAAATCTGAGCAACAGCTGTGCCAGCGGGATAAATGACGCAGACTGCTTAGATTAAGGGCGCCTCTGCGCCGCGACTGAAATTGTCGCAAATACGACGACGTCGCAGATCCGACGTGTCAGATGTCGGCTAACCTACGGCGGATGTGGACGATGATGTCGATCCGGGAAATCTCATGGTCCAGTACGGTCTCTGGCATCTGCCCGAGCAGGAGCTTTTCGGGGACATCAATCAAAATTTCTTCGCCGACGAGATAGAAATGCGGATGTGTCCTGGTATCGGTGTCAAAGAACGTCCTTGAGCTGTTGGGCCTGATCCGGCGCAACAAGCCAGCTTGCGTGAACTGGTTGAGCGTGTTGTATACGGTCGCGATCGAGAGTTTAATATTGGCTGCGATCGCCTCGTTGAAGAGTATCTCGGCGGTGACGTGCCGGTCGCTCCTTGCGAAGAGTAACTGAGCCAACAGTACGCGCCGGCGCGTCGCGCGCAGGCCCGCGTCACGCAACCGTCGCATGCACACTTTAGCGGAATTTTCGGCAAAGCCGTCGTCGCACGAGAGTTCGGAAAGCGCTGCTTCCGGGGCATCTGCGAGACCGTTGGTGGAGCGCGCGTCCATAGTCGATTACTCACGCCTGCGGATTGTCAACGGCTCCGACATGACCGCCGCCCCCGCGCAACTGGTCGCGACGGCGGCCCGCCATTGGGCTCTCGCCGCTCTCCTCACCGAAACAGAGGTAGAAGTCGTTGCATTGCGTACACACAGGCGTCGTGCACATCAAGAGTCCTTCGTTTTCGCACAACGTGCGATAGAAGAAGCGCTTCCAGCGCATATTCTTGGTGTTCCGAATCGCCAGCGGCGCGAAATGGCGCGTCAACAAGCGCGTCAACTCAGCCCGCTCACGTAATCCGAGATCCTCCCATAAATGGTTCGGCTCCATCACACGCCGCGCGATCATGGCTGCCAACCAGCGACTGATCTTGCCCTCGGTCGATCGCTGTCCGAGCAGGAGATCGCGCACCATGATCTCCTCGTCACAGGTCGAACCGGGCTTTTGCGTCGAGATGATGGCCCGCGCGGGCGCGGATGGGAAGCATTGCGTCAGGACTTCTTTGAGCTCCTCCGCGGTCAGGCCCGCACGCTCGGAAAGCGGGCCGCCATCCATCACGGCGGCACAAAGAATTGAGGCGAGCACATGCCGGTCAAAATTGTCGTTATCCTTTATGTCGGCATCTGCTGGAGCGCAGCCAGTTAGAAGGCGGTAGAGTTCAATTCCCGCATGCCGTCTGCCAGCAGGGGGCCCACCCGACAGAGTTGACATCGCATCAACTGGATCTGCTCGCGCTGCAATCACGGACAACTCCATCGGTTGGATCTTATCAATTCTGATGCCGGCCCTTTGAAGGCCGGCATGACGAGTTACGCCGACAGCGCGGCAAGCTCGGAAGCAGTCTTGCCGACCTGACTTTCGTCGATCGGCTTCATGATGCCGTGCTCCATCAGCATGTCCTCAAGCTCGTCCATGCTGATCGGGGTCGGGATGATGCCCTTGCCGCCATTGTTGTGGATCTTGGTCGCGAGATTGCGATAGTGGTCCGCCTGCTTGGAGTCCGGCGCATATTCCAGCACCGTCATGCGGCGTAGCTCGGCGTGCTGGACGACGTTGTCACGAGGCACAAAGTGGATCAGCTGGGTGCCGAGCTTCTTGGCGAGTGCTTCCGCCAGCTCCAGCTCCTTGTCGGTCTGCCGCTCGTTGCAGATCAGGCCACCGAGCCGCACGCCACCTGAATTGGCATACTTCAGAATGCCCTTGGAGATGTTGTTGGCGGCGTACATCGCCATCATCTCGCCGGACATGACGATGTAGATCTCCTGCGCTTTGTTCTCGCGTATCGGCATCGCAAAGCCGCCGCAGACGACGTCGCCGAGCACGTCGTATGACACGTAATCGATGTCTTCGTAGGCGCCGTTCTCTTCGAGGAAGTTGATCGAGGTGATGACGCCACGGCCGGCGCACCCGACACCTGGCTCCGGACCACCGGATTCGACGCAGCGAATATCCTTGTAGCCGACCTTCAAGACATCCTCGAGCTCGAGGTCCTCGACGCTGCCAGCGCTCGCCGCCAGACTCAAGATCGTGTCCTGTGCCTTGGCGTGCAGGATCAGACGGGTCGAGTCCGCCTTCGGGTCGCAGCCGACGATCAGGATCTTGTGACCCAGCTCGGCCAGTGCTGCGAGCGTATTTTGCGACGTCGTCGACTTGCCGATACCACCCTTGCCGTAAAACGCGATTTGTCTCAGGGAAGACATGTTGCTCTCCATCAACCGATTGCCAATTTTGTCGCGCGGAACTTGCGCGAGTTTGTTTCGTTCTCAGAAACGTGGGCACACGGGCGTCGGGAAGGAGAACATCGCTCGCCATAAGCGCCGGCGTGGCCTCAGCCCTCACTCGCAGTTGCTGCATTCAAGTAGCAACTGGCGTGCCATTCATCGCGTGTGCGTTAAGCGCCTGGCAATGCGCGGAAATGATCGACAGACGCGACCGACGGGCTTTGCCGAACCTTTTGTTGTTCTGTCAGAAACGGGACAAGGATTGTGGCTCTGAAAGTGCGATTGCTGCAACTGCGACCGCGCAGGCCCGAACCAAGAATCGCTAACTCTTGGTCGTGACCCGATTTGAGGGGAAGGCGACATGCAGATCGGCATCGAGACAACCAAGGCAGTCGACCGGCGGCGGGTATCCGCACCATCGCCGATGCTGTGCATCGGCGCCCTTCTTACGGTGGCCGGAAGCGGCCTGTGGCACCTTCTCCCGCAAGGGGAACGCAAGGAGCCGCTAACTCCGCGTGAGCACGATGATGAGCCGGTCGACGCGGCGGCCGTTCTTGAGATGGGACTCGACGATCTCGTCAATATCTTCAGGAGTCTTCGGACGATACCAGATGCCGTCAGGATAGACGACCATCAGAGGACCGGAGCTGCAGAAGCCGAGACAGTCAGCCGCGGTGAAGCCGATATCGGTCAGCCCTCTCGCCTCGATCGCTTTGCCGAGCCGTTCCCACAACGGTCGAGCGCCCGCCGCCCCGCAGCTGCCGTGCGGATGGTCAGGTGGGCGCTGAGTGTGGCAGGCAAAGACGTGATGCCGGTAGAGCTGTGGGACTTCGAACTCGTTCATGCTGTCGCTCATACTTCTGTTACCGCAATGCGTCGATCGTCAAGAATGGTGAGCTCACCCGCGAGGAACTCTCGGGGGCGATGTCGTAATCGCGAGAGATCGTGCTTGGACACAAAGCGGCCGGATGAATTGCCAGTTCACAAAATGGCTTGATGCCAGCTCCAGAGCTGAAGTGCTTAATGCATTGTTCGGATAGGTCGCTCATTGTGTCCTTCTTGTAATTGGCTCATTTCGGCGCGGCGGTTTGGAGCACGAGTGTGTCGACCGTGTCGATCACTGTTCTGGCTGGCGCGGCATGGATCATCCGATGCTGTTGGATGCGGCACTTGCCGGCACAAGCTTTAGACGATTTGTGCCCACAGTCGTGTGCGGTGCCCGCCAGATTGGTCAAGTTCACATCCGACCCTCGGAATAACTTCGCAGATCAGGGCCTCAATTGCCGGTCCGGCCATCACCATATCGCTCACTCCTCTGTTCACGAACACATTCATGCAAGCACTAAACCAACTGTGGAGAGGGCAATTGGAGGGGTTCCCCGACGCGCGATGCCAATCTAATGTCAGCTCTAGGACAATGCTGCGAAGGTACTGTCGCGGAGACAACAAGAACATGTCGATTGCCGACATCATCTCCCGTTGCGGCGTCGACCAATCCCTGGCCGCAGCCATCGAGGCCACGAAGGCGATCGATGATCCAGTATGGATCTCGAAGATCACGTTATAGCGGCCACACTTGAGTAGCTCCTGCCGATATTGAGTCCAGCCCCGGCACGCGGGACAAGCGTTGATTACTCGATCTAGCGTCCTCGAGTACCACGGTCACGACGATCGTAAATGGCGGACTTTCACCGGTCGCATCGTCATTTGCACGTCTTCTCTGCTGCATTTCTCCGCTGTTCAGTAGATCGCCGCGCCCGCGCCTACATTGATTGAGGCATCTTTCATCGTCTCGACAATGAATTCGATCTGGCTGTCAGTGAGATGCGTATGAAATGGCAGGGCCACAGCGCGGTCGGCAATCTTTTCCGTCACCGGCAGATCGCCGCGGCGATAGCCGAGATCGAAATAGTGCCGCTGCAGGTGCAAGGGGCGGCTGTAGGCCGCAGCTTCGACCTGCTCCACGCATAGATCCTCGACGATTGCATCGCGGCTGGAGCGTGTGAAACGCGTCCCGAGATGGACAACATAGAGAAACCATTTCACTTCGGTCACATCGGGCTCGACATAGGGCGGCTTGATGCCCTCAAACGACTGCATGTGTGTCGTGTAAAGCTGTTCGGTCAAGCGGCGCCGCTCCAGAATCTCGTCGATACGACTGAGCTGCGTAAGCCCCAGCGCAGCAGAGAGATCGCTCATCCCGGCCTGATATGGCGCAGCCGAACCGACGGTAACGGAAGCACGCTCATCCATCCGATGCGAGCGGTGACGACGTAGCGCCACTGCGAGGTCGATATCATTGGTCACGACTATGCCGCCCTCGCCGCAGGTCAGAAGCGAGGGCTGGGCGAAGTCAAACACGGCGACATCGCCAAAGGTGCCGACCAGTTGGCCCTTATAACGAGCGGCGATGGCCTCAGTGGAATCTTCCAGCAGCAGCAGATTGTGCCTTCTCGCTATATCGCGCAGCTCCGACCAGGCGGCAGGATGGCCATTAATGTTGCCGGCGAGGATGGCGCGGGTCTTTGGCGTGATGCGCTCCTCGACTTTCTTCGGCGCGAGTGTCCCGGACCAATAGTCGATGTCGGCAAATACCGGCCGCGCACCCGCCAGGCTGATGGCGTGCGCAGCGTCACGATATGAATAGGACGAGGCGATCACTTCGTCGCCAGTTGCAATGCCGCAGGCCTTTAGAGAAAGTAGAAGGCCGATGGTGCCGCTTGGTACCGCAACGGCATAGTTCCGCCCGAGATAGGTGGCAAATGCCGCCTCAAATTGTTCGGTGAGCGGGCCGTGAGAGAGCCGCGACGAGCGCAACACGCGATCTACTGCCGCGATTTCGGCCAGGGTAATATCGGGGTCCGACAAGGGAATCAAGGATTCCTGTCTTGTTGGACCTGGCTCTTCGTCGCCCTTTGCAACGCAGCCGTAGGCTAGGATTGGTCGGGTCACGGCTCGACCGCCCGCTTGGCGAGCACAATGCCGGTCGCCCGTGTCGGATCGTCCGTGATCCGCGCACAACGATCAGCACTATCGAGCAAATGCAGGTCGAATTGCCCGGCACTGCGAAAAGGTGTTTCGGTGAAGTCGGAGGAGTCGCAGCGGACCCAGTCGAGATGCGGGTACCTCTTTCGCAACGCCGCAGAGGCTCGAGCAGCATCATCGAATGACGCGAGCGTCTGCTCGATGTCCGCAATTTCGTCTGCTCCCAGAGCCATCGAGCGGGTCCTTATTGCCAAAACGCGCGTTCCGGATCGGCGTTCAAGAGATCAGTAACCGATGCCAGGCGCTGGTGCGTCGAGTGCAGTTTCCAGACGCCCTGCTTGTGATCCTTTCGGAACAGCTGCCAGCTGGCGCTTGCCCGGTCGTGGTGCAGCATGGCCACGTCAATGATGCCGCCCCGAACGTCGATGTTGCGTGAGCAGCATGGACTTTCGATCAAATAGCCGCCGGCAACTCCGGTGATGTTCGCCGAGACATAACGGTAGCGTTCTCTCGACTTCAACGCGCGCTCGATTCGCCTGCGATCGATGTCGTTAGGGTGCGCAGGTAGCCCTGAATTTATGTCGAAGACGGCGTTCATCGCGTCTATTTCCTAGATCAGCCCGATTTCTCTTTCGAGGCAGCCGACCACCAACCGCTCACCGAACTCAACGAGATAGATCGGCAGGTTTGCTTCCGTGTGCCGCCCGACTTGGACGATCTCGCCGATATCACCGAGGCTGACCAGGACTCCTTGCGCTGGAGCATCGGGGAAGGACCCATCATTGATCAGGTCGAACATCGCCTTGACGCGTTGGCCGCGCTGATATTTTGGCGGGCTGGCTTCAATCATCGTGATTTGGCCCCCAACGGCAGGTCCTCGACGTCGTCGCGTGGGATGACAGGATCGAGTTCCTTACGCTTCATGCCGACCCGGTTTCCGCTTTCGATGAATTCGACGCCGTAAATGTAAAACCGCTGCAGGAAAGTGCCGATCGACACGACGTAGCCGACCTCGTCCTTCTTGGCCAGGATGTCGCCGATCTCTTTGCCGGCATAGGTGCCGTCATTGCGGATGGTGCGGTTGGCCCGCACCTTCTCGCCAAAATCGAAGAAAGGTGGTGCCGTCAGCTCGACGATGTCACTGTCAGCAACAATATTGTTCATGCCGGAGTCCCCTTGTTCTTGTCCCGGCTACAGGGCAAGTCGCGAGCGCGCGACCTCGCGCACCAGGCTATATGGGTCATCGACAAGGCCTATGAGTTCGGAGGGCACAATCCGGCTTGCTACCTCATGCCGGATACGCCAATCCGGGTCGTGGCGCAGAAGCGACAATAACTGCGCCGACAGGCGTCGAGCGACCTCCAACCGCACCAATGCGTCACGGTCATCGACCATGCTGAGCAACCATTCCTCTGGGAGGCGTCGCGCCACGGCGCGACGGACCTCTGCTTCCTCGTCGTGGGTCATTCCGCGGAGTAGCAAGGGCGTGATCCGCCGAGCAACTACAAGGCGCACGTAGTAATATTCATCCGAGGCCATCGGCAGCAGTTCGTCACCTTCAAGCAGTGTCGCGACCCACATCCTAACTTCGTGATGAGAGTCGTTGCGAAGTTGCAGGGCGAAGCGCTTGGGCAGACGACGGACGGCGCTCCAACGCACGGTTTCGTCGTGATCGTGGAGTAACGGCGGCAGCAGAAAGACGCTGGCGAATCTCGCCGCGATCGCGCGCACCTCAAAATGCGGGTGAGCGAGGTAGGCGTCGGCGAGGCTCGGATTCCAGTCGAAGAAACGGTCGATACGTCGGGCATAGCGGTCGTTGACGCAAGCATGCTTGAGTTGACAGCAGCCAGTGCGATTCAGAGCAATATGCGCGCAGCAGGCGCAATTGATTTGATTGCCCTGCCAATTTCTGGCCTCGTTGATGTCGTCACTCATCTTCCTGCCCCATGCGTTCGAGCACACGCTGGAGAACCTTGGCGCCGATCTTATCGGTGGGATCGAGCTCCAGAAGCTTTTGAACGGCTATTCGCCCTTCCTCGGTTTGACCGAGGCGCATCTGCAAATAAGCGTATCCTTTCAGCGAGAACAGAAAGAAACGCAGCAGAATCCTTTCATATCGACCGAACTCCGCATCATGAGCGCGGACAAGGCGCCAGTCGGGCGGGAGATTGTTCATCTCGGCCGCCTTGCTTATGCACTGCTTGGCAACCTGAAGCGCCTCGACGAGTCGCGCCTTGTAGAAATAAAAGCGAAAGAGGCCGATCAGCACTGCTGCGTGGTCCGGGGCGAGCGCCTCGGCCTCCCGCAGGTGGCTTTCGGCGACTTCTTCAACGTGATAGGAGAGGCTCGCTTGCCATAGGTGATGCTCGGCCTCGCTGGGCAGCCCATGTCCGAGCAAGGTGCTGGTGAGCAGCGCCTCGTTGATCTCGGATTGTGGGCTGAACAGAGCGTCTGGCATCGCGGGTCGCCTATTGCAATCAATGGTGCGGGCGGGAGACTTGCTTACGATCTTCCAATACGAGTCCGATACGCTTCGGGATATCGACGAAATCGATGGTCACACCGTCGTCCGGCAGCGGGCCCTCCGGGCGAATGACAGGCTCCACGTGACCGCGCTCGAGCGGAGCATCAAGGACCCGCGGCTGTTCCGGCGGGCCGATACAGCAGGCAAGCCCGGAACATCCGCTTGGGCTAATCGCAAGGCAAAGGTCGCAGCCGGCGGATCCGCCGGCTTGGAGCATCATGCGGATGGCTCGTCGCACCACTCATATATTCCTAAAGTTCATGTCCTGTCTTTCGCTCAAGCGCGCGCCTGGTAGCGCGCAAGCGAGGTGTCGACGACACAGGTGTTGTCGACTGGGCAGACCGCCACGCATTGCGGTTCGTCAAAATGGCCGATGCATTCGGTACATTTTTTGGCATCAATCATGAACGTTCCATTCTTCTCCGCGATCGCGACGTTCGGACATTCCGGCTCGCAGGCCGAACAGCTCGTGCACTGAGATGCGATGATCTTGAAGGCATTGTTTCTCCCCTCTCTCATGCCGCGGAAATCAACGCGCCCTGGCGGATCGCAGCATCGCCGCGTTCCACATGTTTGATGGCACCACTGCTAACCCTGCCGAGATAGGCCTCGAACCATGCGAGCGTCGACCTATCGATAAGCTCGTGCGCGTATTGATCGACTGGATCGACGCCGGCCTTGATCAGGCCGGCTCTGGGACAGCCGCCAATCTTGGCGATGAACACCGCGTGGCAATCGTTAATGGCTCGGATGATGGTCTCGAGCTTTCCATCTTCGGCGTAGCCGCCCTGGCAATACAGATCAACGCGACGATGGCCTATGAATTTGATGCCGCCGCTAGAGAGCTCATAGATCTGAAACTCCTTGGCGTGACCAAAGTGCTCGTTTATCAGGCCCGAGCCTTTGGTCGCGACCGCCACCAACACCTTAATGTCGCTGAAGCCATCTTGGACTTCCGCAACGCCCGCATGCATGGCTTCGGCCTTGGCTGCGCGGTCTTCCTCAACTTTGGCCTGATAAGCGTTGCGGCTCTCGACATCGTATTTGACATCCATAGCCATGATCTTTTCGGTGGTGAACTCGCTACTGCGGTCTTCGCCGAGAAGCCCGACCGCATCAGCACGGCACTGTCGGCAGTGGCGCATCATGTGCATCTCATCCTCGCAACTATCTTGCAGCGCCTTCAATTCGAGCGCCGTCGGGCTGCGCTGGCCGTTCAGACCGAACACGGTTCCGTGCTTGGGAGAAGAGATCAACGGCATAATGTTGTGCAGGAAGGCACCGCGCGACTTCACGGCCTTATTGACCTCGACGAGGTGCTGATCGTTGATCCCGGGGATCATGACCGAGTTGATCTTGCAGAGGATGCCGCGCCCCGTGAGCATCTCCAGGCCCTGGAGCTGGCGATCGGTGAGGATCTTTGCAGCTTCGATGCCGGTGTAGCGTTTGTGCTTGTAGAAGATCCAGGAATAGATCTTTGCACCGATCTCGGGGGTAATCATATTGATTGTGATCGTGACGTGGTCGACGTTGAGTCCGGCGATGGTGTCGATGTGATCGGGTACCGCGAGACCATTGGTTGACAGGCACAGCTTGAGATCCGGTGCGGCCTTGCGGACGAGCTCGAACGTCTTGAAAGTCTTTTCCGGGTTAGCGAGCGGATCGCCAGGACCGGCGATGCCAAGCACGGTCATCTGTGGAATGGTAGAGGCGACAGTCATTGCCTTCTTGGCGGCCTGCTCGGGTGTGAGTCTCTCGCTGACCACACCCGGACGCGATTCATTGGCGCAATCATATTTGCGGTTGCAGTAGTTGCACTGGATGTTGCAGGCTGGCGCGACCGCGACATGCATGCGCGCGTAGTGATGATGCGCCTCCTCGCTGTAGCAGGGGTGCTTTTTCACCTTCTCCCACGTCTCGGCTGGCAAATCGCCGCGGCCTTTCGGCGAGCCGCATCTAGCTGTGCCGCTGCGGTTACCCGCGCCGCAGCCCTTGTGTTCGGCAAACGCCTGCGTGATCTTGCCGATCTCGATGGCACCGCTCGATGCTTCCTGTTGCGATGGGGCATCCATCTGTCAGATTCTCCATTAAGGTCTGAAAAGCTTCCCAGGTCCGGGTCTCAGCAACCGGCGTGCCACGGCAGCGGCAAGCGACTTTCATGTCTGCGTTCAGTGAGTTAACGAACGCGTCCAGTGCCGTATTGCCGCCGCCCTATGTTGGAAAGCTGACATACGTTGTGATTGAAACGGCACGCAGCGGTGCGCGAAGAAGTCTTGATTGAAGTATCGCCGCTCTTTTTCTTGTCTTTTGCTGGAAGGATGGCTCGTCAGATGGCCACTTACGCGACTTGCTGGTCACCTGACCATGCGAGACGCTTCCGCTAATCCGCCAAAATGATCTGAACGGCACGTGCAAGCGGAATTGCGAGTGGCGTCAGGCCCTGGTCGACCAGAAAGCGGAGCTCATTCTTGGAAAGCATGTCGGGTTCGACAACCGCATAGTGGACCTCGGACGAGCGTTTCAACGCCTGTCGCGCATAGGTACGCAGGAGCTGGTCGTTGAAGCGGCAGCCCAAAAACAGGAAGCTGCGGCCAGTGCGGCGAGCCTTCACCTCGTCGGGAATCGGCGTCTGTATGTCGATTTCGGTGAGCACCTCAACATAGTCGGCGTCGGAGACCAGGAAATTCTTGGCCGGGGCGACGCTGCCGTGCGGCTTATAGAGGATCGTCGTCCAATTTTTTGCCAGAGAGCAATCGACTTCCGTGCCTGCGGCGTCGTAGAAGCGGTACCAGCGATCTTCACTGAGGCCGGCGCGGGTGATTCCCTGGATCTCGCCCCAATTGCTACGTCCGGCCAACGCATTTCGCATCGCGCCATCGTACCAGCTGTCAACGATCAGCGGCAGCGGCAGCGTTCCAAGATGCCGCTGTAGCTGCGTTGGCCCGATCGGCGCACTAAAGGCGTCCGCCATCATCGCTGTCACGGTGGTGCGGTGCCTTGTGGTTTCGATGTACTGTGCGGAGGCCGAGGCGTTCCCTCTTGCGCGCTTTGGCAAGGCCACCCTTGTACCGAAGAATGCCGCCAGTTCCTCCAGATTCATCGGCGCACTCGCGTACGGCAACTCAGCTAAGCCGGGCCCGAGATAGGGAACGATATTGCCGTTGCGAAGCCCCTCAGCGACCTTGCCGAGCATGGCTTCGGCAACCGGCCGAACAACGAACTCGATCCGCGAAGCCGGCGCGTTCATGTCTCTTCCCTGCCGCCGCCACGCTTCTTAGCGTTGATCGTAACCGGCAACGTTGTGTCGTTCGTCATCGGCGGCAGATCGAGCACCCAGCCATTGGCTATTCTGATCCATCCGCCCCACAGCGACTCATGCTCGGATTCTACGATCGGTTCTTCAAGATCCTTCTTGGGCACGTAAATCGACAGACCGGTTTCAGGTGAACGCCGAATGATAACTTTCATGGTATAGACTCATTGCATCAAGAGGTCGATTTTGCCCGCTCTAGTCACGTAGATGACGCCCCTCTCAGTTTCGCGACGATATTTCGCAGCACAAAAAGGACATGATCAATCTCCTCGCTGGTGGTCTCGCGGGACAGCGAGAAGCGGATCGCGCCGCGTAACGAGGCCGACGGTACATTCATCGCGCGAAGCACATGCGACGGCTCCATGGAGCCCGATGCACAGGCCGATCCGAGGGATACAGCAACGCCTGCGCTATTCAGATGATGGATAATTGCTTCACCTTCGAGATGCTCGAATGCGATATTCGACGTGTTTGGTAGGCGGCTCTCGTTGTCGCCGAGCACAGCGCAATTGCCAAACTTCAGGACACCATGCTCCAGCCGGTCGCGCAGCGCGGCTATTTTGCCCCCCTCCCGTTCGAGCTCCAAGGCAGCAAGTTCCGCAGCCTTACCCAGCCCAATGATCCCGGGCACGTTCTCGGTGCCGGAACGTCGGCGGCGCTCTTGCGGCCCTCCGAAGATAAGGCGCCTGAACTTGGTGTCCTTGCGCACATAGAGCGCGCCAACGCCCTTCGGACCATGCAGCTTGTGGCCGGAGAGCGACAACATGTCGATCTCCGTGGTCTTCACGTCGATCGGAATTCGCCCCACGGCCTGTACCGCATCAGTGTGGAAAAGTGCGCCGACCGAGCGTGCCATTTTGGCGAGGAGCTCCACCGGAAAGATCGTTCCGGTCTCATTATTGGCCCACATGACGGAGACAATCGCGGTACGTGCGGATAACGCGCGGCGATAGGCATCAATGTCGAGCCGTCCGGAGCGGTCGACAGGAATTACATGACATTTGTTGCCGCGACGGCCGAGCTCGTCTACGAGGGACAGCACGGCCGGATGCTCCACACTCGTCGTGACGAGTTCGTCGCGTCGCTCCTGCACGGCAAGCGCCGAGAGGATCGCTGTATTATCCGATTCGGTACCGCCCGAGGTGAAGACGACTTCATGATCAAGGGCAGCACCGATCAGTGCCTGCACGCACCTGCGCGCCTCTCTAATGCTTTCCGCGACTTCCCTGCCTACCGCATGCGTGGACGAGGCATTGCCGAATCGCTCGGAGAAAAACGGCAGCATCGCCGCGACGACGGACGGATCCGTGCGAGTCGTCGCGTTGTTATCGAGGTAGATCGGCTGCACCGTACGCCTTCTTTAATGTCGGGCTTTGGTGGGTCCTGCGACCGGAATCAAGCGGACGAACTCGCCAAGCCGTTCGATGAGGCGCGTCTGGATGCCTTCTAGCGTCGCACTGGCGAGCTTGCAGTAGACGCAGGCGCCCGTGAGCTGGACCATGATTTTGTTGCCATCGATCCCGACAAGCTCGCAATCTCCGCCATCACGCTTCAAATTCGGCCGGATTTCGTCGAGCACAACGCGAACGATTTGTTCCCGTTTCCAAGGTTCATCGGCTGCCGATTGTCTCGTTCGTTCGGTCTCGACCAGCATCTTCTGATATCTCTGTCGTTTCTTCCTTTACCGGCCCTAGCGGAATGACTTGCCACATGAGCAGCTCGAATTTGCGTTGGGATTGTCAAAGGTGAAACCGGACCTCTCCAGCGCCGCCACAAAGTCAATCGTAGTTCCGGCAAGATGCTCGTGACTATTGTTGTCGACAAACACCTTGATGCCGCCTCGCTCGATCACGATCTCATCGGGCTTCGGCTCATCGGCAAGTCCCATCGTGTATTTGAACCCGGAGCAGCCGCCCTCTTCGACCATTATCCGCACGCCCCTCATCCGCTGCGTTCCCGCAGAGATCGCGCTCTTCATGGCATTCTCCGCGCTCTTCGTCAGATTAATCATCGCTATCACTCACCATCAGCACCGGTTCGGGATACTTTTGGCAAGTCCCATGCCAGCGATCATACTCCTGTCTCTTATACACATCGATGTGTATAAGAGACAGAAGCGGAGCCTTTGACTTTCGCCGCATACGTGGGCAGACGGCAAACAATTTGCATAGAGGGGCAAAGTTGAGTTCACGCGGTGCGACATCCGCGCCAGCACATCAGACGAGGAGGACTTTATGACGTTGATCGACAACACCGTTCTTGGCCGGCTTGATAAGGAAGGCCGTTTGCTTAATGCGGTGCTGAAGGGTGACACCACGAAGCCCGGCCGCTTCGGCTTCCGCGGCGACATCGCGCTAAGGTTCCAGACTCAGGTCGCCGACGAAAAGCGTCCGCCCGACTATTCGATCGAGCAGGTATTAACGGTCGCAGAGGAAGGAGAGACCACGATCCCCGTACTGGCCGGCTACCTGCATTCTCTTGCCTATCTTGCCGATGTCGCAACGGTGCTGGACGGCGCATTAAGCCCGAAGGGCAGCTACTTCATGTTCTGCAACAACATCGATCTATTGGCGAAATACCGAACCAAGATCGGCGACATCACATTCCGCGTGCTGCCATGTGACGAGTCGACGGTGTGGAAGGAGATGATGGATCTCGCCGGCGTCGATAAAAACGACATCAAGAAGCTCGATACTGCCGGCAAGCTCGACTATCTGCTCGATGCCGCCAAGACCGTCGAGGCCTCTTATGCCGAACTCTCCTACGAGGAAGGCCTCGCCAAGATGAAGCCAGTGAAGAACCGCAACGAAAATCGCCCTGTCTGACGTTTTCGCCAGATCTCTTCTCCTACACGGCCAAAGCCGTTGGAGTGACGAGCGCGCAAGGTGCCCGGGTAGCAGATGGAGTAATTCAGTTCATCAGTGGAAACGGCTGGCTGGAGAGCGGCCTGACTACTACGATGCCTATTACCGTCTAGGCTTTGCCGCGCCAATGAAGCCCTACCGCGAAGAAGCAGGAGCGAAGATAAGTGAAGCTCCAGCGCGCCTGCTGTTGGAGGGAGTACATTCCAGTTGGTGGCCTAGACCCGCCCGATTTTGTGCTGCGATCCAAGGCAGATTCCCACATGGCGGATCTGCGCGAACGCGTTTCGCTTCGAGGAAGTTATCTCGTGGTCTGGTTGTAGCACCCCGCGCGGGAGTCGGCGCACGGTCTGGCGCAGCTCAGGGATTACAGAGACATATGTGGCTTGCCGAACAGGAGAGAGAATAGAGATGACCACGCTGGTCAAGAACACCCATGACGGCCGCAAGCTCGAAGTAGTGGGGCTCGCAATCATGCTTGGGGGCAAGCTCGAAGCTAACGAACTCATCCAGGTCGCGAACCATCCTTACCGCCGAGCGGTCCTGGCCGTAGTGCCCGAAGCCACCCATATGGCCGGCCGCGTCCCGCTGACGCGCGAGGAAGCGGAGATCGTTCTCGCAGCTTTCAACAAGGCCGAGGCCGATATGCTCGCCAATCCGGCAGCCATCCACGAGCGGTTTCGGATTGCTGCGATGATGAAGGCATGTGAACAAGGGATCGAGTAGCCGCGGTGAGGGGCCACAACTTGCTTGTCGTGCCCCCGAGGCTGGCATCAAGTATTCCAAGCGCCGAGCTCTCCGTCGCATGCCAAATCGCTCGGGCACAACCGCGATGACTTCGGAGAAATGACAGGACTAACTCGACTTGTTGTAACCCTAACGTCCGCGCCAGGAGGAACAATGGTACTCGCACTCTTGTTACATGGTCCGGCGCTAACAGCTGCAGAAAAACCCAGACATTTGCCGCTTCGCTGCTCGCAATGGCTCCGCTCAAGCAGCCGGAGCGTGGGTCTGGCAGTTGGTTGGACACACCCGGGCGCAGGCGCCGCAGCCGATGCACGCGCCGTCATCGCTTAGCACCATGACCTTTTTCTCGATCTCGTCATCGTCGTCTTCGAGGTCGATCATCTCGCCGTCCTCGTTGATGCCCTTCAGCATCATGACTTGGCGGCCGCACACCTTGTAGCAGCGGCCACAGCCGATGCACTTCTTGGGATCGATGCAAACCAGATACTCCGGCCTCCAGTCGCGACCATCTCGTGTTGCAAATGACATGGTCAGGATCCGTATGCTTTTTCTTTCGCCTTGAGATCCTCGCGCTTGCGCTCGAGCTCGTCGAAGGCATCGTGAACCTTTTGGGCAACGCTCGGGATCGAGGTCCAGTTGACCGGCAGTTCCTCCGCCAGGTCGTGGAGATCCATCTTTGCCTGGGTCGCCTTGGCCGAGAGCTTTTTGATCTCGGCCTTCAGTTCTTCAAGTTCGTTCATTCGTTACCTCAGTAATTCGCAACTTCCGGGAACCTGCGGACCATCTCAATTCCGCTGTCGACATATCTGTCACCTTCCGCGACGAGCTTCGAGAGACTTTCAAAACCGAAGCGATGCACGTCGCGCAGTTGCTTATTTACGACAATGAGCCGGCCGCCGATCAGCACGATGCGGCCAAAGCCTTCATGGTGCATTTTCAGCATCGGCGAGATCATCACGCCGGTCGCCTTCTCGATGGACACCGCCACGGCGTTGAAGAACAACTCCAACCGCCAGATCGTGTCCGGATCGGGATCGCCAACGATCGGCAAGGCACGGCGCTTTTCCCTATCGAGAACATAAGGCTCGAGCAGCTCGAGATCTTTCTTACCCTCCCAAGCGCCGTGGCCGTCCTCGGCGCGCCAGATCTTGACGAGCTCTCTCACAAAGGGCGCCTCCCCCGCGGGGTCAGGCTCGCTCAATTCAGCCGCCTCTGTCACAGTCGTTTCCCTCAGTCCTCGAAATCAAACGAGCGTTCGTGGGCCTTGGCGAGCACCTTGCGTAACCAGGGTGGCGGCGAGCCTTTCAAAACACCTTCGAGCTTGATACAGAGATCGTCGATCGCTTCAGGCTCGCTTACCTTCATCGGATGGATGTTATTTGCGACGACGCGCGCAGCGCCGGAGCCGCCGATCGCAGCAACGTAGAGAATGGCGCAGTCTTTGATGGCTTCGATCTTCGGCGCGAGCTTGTCCTCATTACCGTCCTCGCTAAGGTCGCCATCGAACTGAATAGCTTCGATCAGGCAATGCCCTTCGGGCTTGACGTCATAGATGGCGATGTTTTTTGCCCAGCCAAAATGTGCATCGACGCGCTTCAGATCCTGGGTGGCGAATGCGACTTTCATCTGCGTAATTCCTCTATTCGCGTCAATTCAACTGCGGCGGAACGACATGCAGACCCGGATCGGCGTTCCTCCAGGTTTCCGGCGTCGGCTGACGATTGTCCTCGCGGTCGGCAATGATCAGATTGGCGAGGTCAAAGATCAGCTCGCGCGTGCCGCGATAGCCGACCGTTACCTGGTGGCCTGCCCCGAGGCGATCGAACATCGGAAAGCCGGCACGGAAGAACGGAATGTTCAGCCGTGCTGCTGCTTGGCGGCCGTGCGAATGAGAGATCAGGAGATCGCAGTCATACGCCTTGGCAAGCTGCTCCAGATCTTCGAGATCCCCGATGAGGACCTCTTGAGCCTTGACGCGTTCGAGCACCGGAGATGCCGTCGTCGTAACCGCCGCGGTCACCTGCGCGCCCATCTCATAGAGCATGCTGGAGATATCGAACAAGAGGTCCGGCTCGGCCCCAATGGCGAGCTTTCGACCGCCGATATGGAAATGGGCATCCAGCATGGCGTCCGCGAGCTGGCCACGCTGCCGGCGATATTTTGCGGGCACCGGTTTGTCACTGATCTTGCTCAGGAAAGTGATGAATTCATCATTGGGGACGAGGCCACAGAGCCGCTCGAACAACCGGAACGGCACGCCCGTCCTCGCCTGCATCGCCTCGGCCGCGCGCCTCATCTGGGCGCCGATCCCGATCGTCCAGCCCGCCTGCCCCATCGTGGCGATCTCGTCGACCCCGATCCCGCCGATCGTGGTTGGTGTGAACTCATCGGGAATGTGACCATCGAGCGAACCGGCAATATCCGGCAGGAAGGACGCCTTTAGCCCAAAGTCCTCAAAGATCGTCCGCAGTTCGTCAAGATCGCCGGGGGTAAGATGGCAGCCAGGCAAGACATTGATGCGCGAGCAGTCACGCGGCGCAACCGCATCGGCAGGCTCGACAAGCACGTCGATCATTCGCGCGACGGTCTTTTCCCAGCCATCCTGAAATGCGTCCTTGAAATCCGGTGTCGAAACGTAGACGAGCGGGAATTTTTCGAGCTGCGGATGCTTCTGTCGAACAAGACGAATGAACGCCTCGACGTCGTCGCCCTTGGTCTCGGTAACACCGGTCGAATTGATACCAATAATTTCGGGCTTGGTGCGGTTGTAGATATTGAGAATCGCCTGCTCAACATTCTCATACCCGCCGAGCACGGTGGCAACCTCGCTCATCGCCGTGGTCTGCAGCGGCACCGCCTCCTTGAAATGGCGGACAAACAGGGTCAGGCCGAAGGACGTGCAGCCCTGAGAACCGTGCAAGAGGGGCATTGCGCCCCGAACGCCCAGGAAGGCGAAAGAGCCGCCGATCGGCTGGCTCATCTTGAGCGGATTAATCGAGCAGGCCTTATTGGAACTGCTAACAATAGCCATGGCCAGAAACCTGCCTTGCCGTCCTACTCCGCCGCCTGCTGCATGGACGCAGGCTTGTCCGCGTTAACGTCCTCGAAGGCTCGCTTGCTGGCGCCGCAGACGCCGGAAGCCTCGGTGTGCTGTGCGACGTCGTCGACTGCAGTCAAATAGTGAGGGACAACGCCATCCTGGATGACGCCGAGATCGACGGTTTCGCGACGGAAGGTTCTCTTAGCGCGATCGGCCTTTCCGGCGCGGCTCCGATTCGGAGCAACATCGGCGGTCGGCACATCCACCTGCACAAGCGCCTTACTTTGCCAGTTCATGTCCGGATCATCCCACGGCGCGGGCTTTCGGAGCTGATCCCACATCGGGTTGTAGAGCGCCTTGTCGATCTCTTCCATCAACTTCACGATTCCGAGATACCCCATATAGGCGTGGCAGCGCTCCTGATTGATGTCGAGCCATGGTGTCGCAGCCTTCAGAGCGACAAACTGCGACTTGCCACCGGAGAGCATGATGTCCGCTTTTGCTTCCTTGAGCATCTTGTACATTTCACGCGGCGTCAGATCCTCGATCATGTGGCCGTCATGGCCCATCAATTTGTGGATGCGCTCCTTGTCTTCCCTGGTCGATTTTTTTACAGAAGTGCCCACGATCTCGAGCCCCGCCTCCTGCAGAGCCGAGACGACCGACCACGATTTCACGCCGCCGGTGACGAGCAGCACCTTCTTGCCGGTAAGGCGTGGCTTGAAGCGCTCGATCGCAGCCGTGGCCTTTGCCTCCTCGCGTGCAATTACGGCGTCGGCGCGTTCCATCAACTCGCTCGGCGCGCCGCGCTCGATCAGCAGGCGCGCGATCTGGCCCAAAGATTCGCTCGTGTCCTGGATGCCATAGAATGATCCTTCAAAGAAGGGGATGCCGTAACGATCCCTCATCTTGCTCGCGACATTGATCAAGGACTTCGAGCACACCATCATCGCGGCGCGGGCCCGATGTGAGCAGGCAACCTCGCGATATTTGCCATCGCCGGAGATGCAGGACAGGATGCGAATACCGAGTTCGTCGAGCAGCGGCTTGATCTGCCAGAGTTCGCCGGATAGGTTGAATTCGCCGATGAGATTGATGTCGTAGGGCGTGGTGGAGTCGGGCTCTTGCGTGCCGATCACATATTCCAACAGAGCTTCGCCGGCGAGCTTGTTGCCAAGATTCTTCGAACCAACAAACCCCGGCGAATTGACAGGAATGACGGGCTTGCTGAATTTCGTCGCGGCGAACTTGCAGACCGCATTGATATCGTCACCGATCATGGCCGGCACGCAAGTCTGGTAGACAAAGATCGCCGAGGGATCATACTTCTCAATGATTTCCTTTATGGCTTTGTATAGCCGCTTCTCGCCACCGAACACGACATCAATCTCATGCATGTCGGTCGTGAAGCTCCTGCGCCAGAGATCACAGCCTGAGGAGACGGACCCGCGATTGTCCCAGGAATTTCCTTCGCACGCGATCGGGCCATGAACGAGATGGGCTACGTCGGTAAATGGCTGCAGCGCAATCTTGGCGCCATCAAAAGCGCAACCTCCGGCGGCCCCGCCCGGCTGCAGCTGCTTGGTGCAGCCTTTCTTGCGGGCAGCCTCCGATTTGTTGGCGTTCTTGACGCAGTCCGCCTGGTCGAAGACATTCTGGATGGTGGCCGACAGCGAAGTCACGGTTTTCTCCTTGCGCGGACGTTTTCCGGTGAGCACGGACGATGGCCCGGCTGGTGTTTACATCCCCACCTCACAGCCGCGACAAGCGGCTATGAGGCGGTCACTTGCCCGCATCAGCGGATAATGTCGAAGCTGTAGTCGGTTTTACCCACCGCGTTGGTATTCCTGTCGATCTCTTCAAAGATCCGATCGAGTATCTTCACCAGCACATTCATGCCCCCCTGATAACCCCAGACCGGATAGCGGTGATGATGGTGCCGATCGAACACGGGGAAGCCGATGCGGATCAGCGGTGTTCCGGTATCGCGCTCCAGATACTTGCCGTAGGTGTTGCCGATCAGAAAATCGACTGGCTCGGTGAACAGCAGCGAACGCATGTGCCAGAGATCCTTGCCGGGATAGGCGTGGCAGTCCTTGCCGAACTGCGAACTGGCGAATAGCGCCTCCATCTTGCCTTCCCAGGCCTTGTTGCCGTTGGTTGACAGGACGTGGGTTGGTTCGGCACCGAGCTCGAGCAGGAAGGCAGCCAGGCCATAGCAAAGGTCCGGATCGCCATAGATTGCGAACTTCTTACCGTGGATGTGCGCGCTGGAGTCTGCCATGGCGTCGACCAGACGACCGCGCTCCTGCTCCAGGACCTTTGGGATCTCCTTGCCAGTAATACGCGACAGCGTCATCAGGAAGTCGTCGGTCGCGCTGACACCGACCGGATGGTTAAACGCAACGACCTGCTGGCCATGCCCCTCGATGAACGGTAGCGTTTTCTCCGTACAATATTGCTGCATGGAGATGGTCGCCCTTGCGTGGATGGCGTCCGCGGTGTCCTTCAGTGTCGTGCCACCGTCATACATGCGGAACTCACCATCAGTGGGCGTGTCGAACACGTCACTGTTGTCCGCCAGGATCGTGTACCCAATCCCCATCAATTCGAAGATCCGCTTTATCTCGCGGATGTTGCCTACAGTGTAACCGTCGAAGCCGCCGATGAAGTTGATCTTCTCGTTCGGCTCGCGGTCGAGCTTGGGCTCAGATCCGGATTTGCCGTCCCAGAAATGTTCGATGATGCCTTTCAAAGCGTTATCATAGCCGGTGACATGGCTGCCGACGAAGGCGGGCGTATGAGCAAAGGGAACGTCGAACTCAGCCGGCACCGACCCCTTTTCCTTCGACGTCTTGATGAATGCGTTGAGATCGTCGCCAATCACTTCCGCCATGCAGGTGGTAGAAACCGCAATCATCTTCGGTTTGTACATATTGTAGCTGTTGGCTAGCCCGTCGATCATGTTATTGAGGCCACCGAATACGGCCGCGTCTTCGGTCATGGACGAGGAAACACAGGAGGTCGGCTCCTTGAAGTGCCGCGACAAGTGGCTCCGATAGTAGGCGACGCAGCCCTGTGAACCGTGCACGAAAGGCAACGTGCTCTCGAAGCCGACTGAGGCAAACACCGCACCTAGCGGCTGGCAGGCCTTGGCCGGATTGATGGTCAGTTCCTCACGCGCGAAGTTCTTCTCGCGATATTCGGGGGTTTTGGCCCATTCGCGGATACGCGCGACCTCGGCGGGATCATGCGCATTCTCAAAGAGCGCTCGTTTGTTGGCCAGCATCTGCTGGTATTCCGGACCTCGGAACAGCTCGAAATGATCGAGCACGTTTTCGGCATTCTGGGGCATCATGGCGTCCTTGTTGGATTCGTGTTCGATCTGTGACCCGGCTCGCTTATTCCGCTGCCATAAGGCTCGGACGCGGAGCGTCCTTCCACGGCGCCTTGGTCTTCTTCCAGATCGGGGAATTGATCGCCATGTCCATGTCGCGGGCGAAGATCGCGAACCCATCGTAGCCGTGATAAGGACCCGAATAGTCCCACGAGTGCATTTGCCGGAACGGCACGCCCATCTTCTGGAACACGTACTTCTCCTTGATGCCGGAACCAACGAGGTCGGGCTGTATCTTTTCGACGAAGCGCTCGAACTCGTAGCCAGTAACGTCGTCATATATCAATGTGCCGTCCTTGACGTAATGCTGGGCGGTACGCTGATAATCGTCGTTGTGACCGAATTCGTAGCCGGTCCCGATAACCTCCATACCGAGGTCTTCATAGGCACCAATCACGTGCCGAGGGCGTAAGCCACCAACGAAGAGCATCACGGATTTGCCTGCTAGGCGCGGCCGATACTTGGCGACGACGGCATCCATCAGGGGCTGGTATTTCGCGATGACGCTTTCAGCCCCCTCCTTGATCTTGTCGTCGAAGAAGCTCGCGATCTTGCGCAGCGACTCCGCGATCTTGGACGGGCCGAAGAAGTTGTACTCGCACCACGGAATGCCGAACTTCTCCTCCATGTGGCGAGAGATGTAGTTCATCGAGCGATAGCAGTGCAGGATGTTCAGCTTCGCCTTTGGCGTCGCCTCAAGCTCGGCGAGACTGCCGTCGCCTGACCACTGCGCAATCACGCGCAAGCCTATCTCCTCCAAGAGAATGCGAGAGGACCAGGCGTCGCCGCCGATGTTATAGTCGCCGATGATGGCAACGTCATAGGGCGTTGGTTCGAATCGCCGCTCTATCTCAGGGTTGATTTTGTCGAAAATCCAGTCGCGTACCGCGTCGTTGGCGATGTGGTGCCCGAGCGACTGAGACACGCCGCGGAAGCCTTCGCAGCGCACCGGCACGATAGTCTTGCCGTCATACTCCTTCGACTTTACTCTCGACACCGCCTCAATGTCATCGCCAATCAGACCGATCGGGCATTCCGACTGGATGGTGATTCCGCGGTTGAGCGGAAATAGATCCTGGATCTCGTCGATGACCTTGGTGAGCTTCTTGTCGCCGCCGAAGACAATGTCCTTCTCCTGGAAGTCGGAGGTGAACTGCATAGTCCCAAAGGTATCGATGCCGGTGGTGCCGACATAATAATTGCGCCGCGATCCCCAGGAATATTGGCCGCAACCGACCGGACCATGGCTGATGTGGATCATGTCCTTGATCGGACCCCACACCACGCCCTTGGAGCCGGCATAGGCACAGCCTCGAATGGTCATCACGCCTGGGATCGATTTGAGATTCGATTTGACACCGCAGTCGGACTTACCGGCCTCGTGCACATTAAGGTGCTTGGCACGCCGTTTGGCGGTCTTCTCGGGGTAGACTTTCAAGACTTCGCTAATCAGATCCTTGTTGCGGGCCTTAATCTCTGCAACGCTCTGGGTGGATGCCAGGCTCATACGAATATCCCTTCCAATTGTCCTGTGCGCGTTAGGGGCCGACGCTTTCTCGACGCACGCCGAATGTGAGGTCTGCGTTACGCCGACAGCGCGGCGAGCTCGGAAGCAGTCTTGCCGACCTGACTTTCGTCGATCGGCTTCATGATGCCGTGCTCCATCAGCATGTCCTCAAGCTCGTCCATGCTGATCGGGGTCGGGATGATGCCCTTGCCGCCATTGTTGTGGATCTTGGTCGCGAGATTGCGATAGTGGTCCGCCTGCTTGGAGTCCGGCGCATATTCCAGCACCGTCATGCGCCGTAGCTCGGCATGCTGGACGACGTTGTCGCGGGGCACAAAGTGGATCAGCTGGGTGCCGAGCTTCTTGGCGAGTGCTTCCGCCAGCTCCAGCTCCTTGTCGGTCTGCCGCTCGTTGCAGATCAGGCCACCGAGCCGCACGCCACCTGAATTGGCATACTTCAGAATGCCCTTGGAGATGTTGTTGGCGGCGTACATCGCCATCATCTCGCCGGACATGACGATGTAGATCTCCTGCGCTTTGTTCTCGCGTATCGGCATCGCAAAGCCGCCGCAGACGACGTCGCCGAGCACGTCGTATGACACGTAATCGATGTCCTCGTAGGCGCCGTTCTCTTCGAGGAAGTTGATCGAGGTGATGACACCACGGCCGGCGCACCCGACACCTGGCTCCGGACCACCGGATTCGACGCAGCGAATATCCTTGTAGCCGACCTTCAAGACGTCCTCGAGCTCGAGGTCCTCGACGCTGCCGGCGTTCGCCGCGAGACTCAAGATCGTGTCCTGTGCCTTGGCGTGCAGGATCAGACGGGTCGAGTCCGCCTTCGGGTCGCAGCCGACGATCAGGATCTTGTGACCCAGCTCGGCCAGTGCTGCGAGCGTATTTTGCGACGTCGTCGACTTGCCGATACCACCCTTGCCGTAAAACGCGATTTGTCTCAGTGAAGACATGTTGCTCTCCGTCAACCGATTGATGATCTGCGGACTGCGCTCTCTCTGATCCCATCGCCTGGCCCGCCGCGTTCGCAGTTCGGTGAGATACAAAGGCGACAGCCAAGCCCTTGCGTAACGACTTTTGCAACCAGCGTGCCAGCGCCGGCTCGGGGCGAAAAATGGTGTCAATAGAGATAGATAATGGTGGTGCAGATGGGCATTGTTGCAAGTCTGACATCGGCAAGTTTTGACTGAGCGGTCACACACGACTGTCAGAAACAAGGCAATGCTTGCTTTGTCCGACTAGCGAAATCGGTAGTTTTCCTTTTCGGCACGCCAAGGTACGGAGCTTGCTCGATGTGTATCAATCAATACACCGAGGGTATCATGCACTTGGCGACCGAGGTTGATGCGAGCCGAGACCGTCCGACCGTCTTCCTGATCGAGCGCGAACAGGTGGTGCGTTCCGCGCTCAACTACATTCTACGCGAACGCTATCAGACACATGCTTTTTCCGCTGTGAAAGAGGCCATGACGTGTCCCATAACAGCTCCCGACGCGATGTTGCTGGGTATTGCTATCCTGCGGGAGCAGGGCGATGCGGTCCTGGCAGACCTTGGCAACGTCTTTGCGCGTGCTAAGATCCTGCTCATCGCGGAACGGAATTCCGATCCTATGGTACGGGCCGGCCTTGAACGGGGCGCACACGGCGTCATCCGCAAGCCAATCTCCTACGATTCCGTCTGCAGTGCCGTCAGCATAGCTCTCGGTGCATCGGTCGTTCCTGACAAGCCATCCCGTCTCATTCGTATCGCGTTCGATAGGAGCTTCTAGCCCAACCTTCGATTGGCCAAATTGCTTCGACCTGCGCCCTCTCGGGATGGTCGCGGATGGCTTCCAAGATCGGCAGGAACAATCGCGCACGCCTATTCAGCTCCGGCTGGCAGTCCTGGATACGGACAGCGAGCTGAAATTCGCCCTTGGGATAATCGACGCGCCCCGGGTGGGCTCAATCATGGCCAGCCAGCGACAATGGGCGTCAAGTCGCCAGCCAGCGCGCATGCGCCGACAATTCTTCGACTGAGCCCGTCGGCGGCGACATCTTCTTTGACATCTTCAGGCGGGGACGCATGTGTCCTCAACTGGACAGACGACCGCACATTGCGGCGTATCGCAATGTCCCTCGCACTCTGTGCACTTTTTCGGATCGATCACATAAATGTCGCGCTTTAGGCTGATCGCGCCGTTCGGACACTCGAACTCACATGCACCGCAAACCGAGCATTGCGAGGCGACGATCTTGTAAGCCATGGATTGCGACTCCTAGGAGTTAAATGATGCCGTTGGATATCGCCTTTCAAGCCGCGTGCCACATTCCAGACACTTGAAATCCCGATATCACATGCGGCTGCCACGGTCGTCGTGAGCCATACAGCACTGGTGCCCCCACCGGAAATGTCTGACCCCAAGAGCGAAAGTCTTGAGCCCGCACCCGATCTGCGCGATGCCACGACGAATTAGCGTGACCTCTCGAACCCGCGCGGGTCTTCGGGTACGCCTGACCTGGTGTGGACCCGCGCAAGCGCGACGACCTTGGCCCCCATTTCGGACTCCGCACCACTGTGCGTTATGTAGACAGTCATACCCACGCTGTCGACTTACCGACAACGGCTTCGTCGCTTTCGCCCAGTTTCTAGCGGATATCTCCAATTAACCTCACGCGACTTATCGACGTCATCCGCGCCGCAACATCACACGTGCTGTCCGCCATTGATCGGCACTTCCGCACCAGTGACGTAGCTCGCCGCGCTCGAGCAGAGGAAGAAAATAACCTTCGCAACCTCGTCCGGCGTGCCGACACGGTGTAGCGGTATAATCGGCGCCAACTTTGCCTCGGTTTCCGGCGACAGGATATCGGTCTTGATCTCGCCCGGCGCAATTGCATTGACCCGAATTCCAAATGGAGCGTAGTCATGCGCCATCTCGCGCGTGAGGCAGGCGAGCGCTGCCTTGGAGGTCGCATAGGCAGTACCGGCGAACGGATGCACGCGACTGCCGACAATTGACGTGACATTGACGATCGATCCGGATGCCACTTTCAATTCTTCGAACAGGCCTTGAGCAAGTAGAATAGGCGCGACCAGGTTGACGTGAAACACGCTCATCCAGGTTTCGATGGATGTTGTTAGGGAGTTCAATCGACTGCCGTCGGGCGCCTTTGGGGAGATGCCGGCATTATTGACCAGCGCGTGAATCGGCTCTCCGTTGAGCCTCTGCTTGATTTCGGTGATCGCGCCCGGCAACGCGCGATGATCGCTCAATTCTACCTGGACGTGGTTATTGATGCCCGACTCCCAGGGACATCGACTGCGATCAAAAGGCTGCCTGGAACAGGAGATGACTCGCCATCCAGCTTCCGAGAACAATCTACCCGTCGCATGACCAATGCCGCGCGAGGCGCCGGTTAGTACAAGCGTCTTCCCCTCGCCACCTCGTGCACGCGACCTATCGTCGTGAAACGGACAGAGCGCGAGATCCGGCACAGGGGTTGGATTAACAACACCGTCTCCATCTAATCCATGAAGGGGCAAGCGAGCTCCTTGAGACTTGGTGAGATACGCAACGTCGCCACCGTTGCAAGAAAGTTTGCAACAATTAGGCCAGTGCAGGTAGATGCACGATAAGATTCTCCGGATGTCGGCTTTTGCGACGTCATCACCGGATTGGAGCAAGAGCTTATCGTCCTTCAATCCGCATCCTGTGCTGAAAACGGCGCGCTTGGCAGCGGACCTCACGAGCTGCGTTCTCTCTGGAGGTCCTTACATAGTCGCTGTGCTGCTTGAGACGCCCGTCAAGGCGCACCAACCGCCCTACAACAACGATATTTTGCGAAGGGGCTTTCACGCATCGCAGCTCACGAAGCCAACCGAGGCGCCCGGCGCACTTTCGCCATCCGTAAAATGCGCCGGGTCCCGCCTCTGCACCATCAGTACATCCGTGATGATGCTGCTCTGACTGACGCGAGTAGCGTGGCGAAACTGAGGCCATTGGGAGCGGTGCTACAGCGCCACAACATAATTTACGCAAGCGGTTCGAACGAGCTTGAATCGCACGTAGCGTGAGTTTGTATGATCTCTGATTCCGCGTTTGCACGCCAATACGACCGGCTAGTTATACCGACGCGAGAGAGCGGCCAGGAGGGCCGCCATCCTCTCCCACGCCTTAGATACACAGCCCCCCGGTAAACCAGAACTCCATTCGATTGTCGCGCATGCGCGTTCTGATGGACTATCATACGCAAGCGAAGTCACTGGACGATTCCAGCGTTGCAAGCAGAACTCCCGTGGCCACTTTAGCGACGATAAATCCCCTGCAACTCAGCGCAGTCTCCTAAGATCACCCGAAGCTCGCTTAAGAAGCCGCCAATTCAGTTCGACATGGCGCTTGCTTCGTACGACGCAGAATCGCCCAGTGCGCATCCGACGTAGATCGCAGCTTGATAGAATTATTCCGACGGCCATCGCTTGAGCTGGATTTTCATCGGATATCCGTAGGAGCGTGATTAGGGCCCCGATCCAGAAGGCAGTGAACACCATGACAACGTCGTCTTCGACCAAGACCGAGACGGCTATCCTCAGTTCACTTCATTGTCGTCGTCCGACAGCCCGCTTTAGTCTTCGCCGATTTCCTCGGCGGACCGGTGATGGCGGGCGAGGCAATTGACCGCGTCGATGTACACGATCGAGCAGTCCCCAGATCATTCATGAATTTCCACGAGAGCAACGGGGCGATGGATTCCTTCTTCCTTAAGCCCATAGGCTCTCTGGGGTGAGAATCTCGAACGGCACGATCCGCTGCTCGATTGACGCTGTGTCTCGACACTCGACCAAGCGCAACATCACATCAATCAGCTCCTGGGGCATCTTGTCCAGGGGATGGCATATGGATGCGGTAATCAGTCCTTCGTTCATTCCTTTGCGTGTTTCAGGTCCTACATCCCTGCAGACGATGCGGATTTTCCGCCGTCGTTCGACAGGCAGCTCGCGCACCGCGCGTAAGACGCCCGAAATACCTCCGTCATTGACGAAGACGCCTCTGAGGTCCGGATTTTTGTCAATCAGTTTGCGGACGACTCCATGGTCGTTCCCGTGCTCTTCCTGAATCAGTAGTGTGTCGCTTACGTCAAAGTCCGGGGCATGCTCGCGCATGTAGGAGCGGAAACTTGCGGCTGAAATCTCCTCGCACTGATAGCGGTTTCCGCCGATCAGGGGAACTACCTTGCCTAACTCGCGGACCGTCTGCTTGATGAACCAAGCCGCTGTTCGACCGGCCATCCAGTTGTCAGTTCCCACAAAGCCTGCCCGGCTCGCGGCAGAGAGGTCAGTAACGTAGGCGACGACCGGAACGCCTATGGCCCGCAATTCGTCGATCGCCTGACTGACCAGCGGATGGTCGGCGGTGATGATAGCGACGGCGTCGCTTTGTTTCCCAAGGCTCAGGAGATTGGTAGCAACGGCTTCCGGGGCCAGGTCGTCCTCGAAGAGCACGTTCGCCTTGATAACGGTATCGGTGCGCCGAGATGCGGCGGCGACGATTCCCGCGGCCCACACCTGGTAGAGCGGCCGGTGCGACTGTTGCATGAGAAAGCCAAGCCTCCGGTGAGGCTTCATGCGCTTGCGCAGCGTGCCCAAGCCGTAAAAGCCAATTTTCTCTGCTGTTTCCGCGATACGCTCGGCGGTTTCGGAGCGCACCGTGGCGCCACCATGCAGGAGCCGATTTACCGTCGACACACTCACGCCGGCTCCCTGCGCCAAGTCGGCGATCGTTGGCCGTTTCATCGCTATCTCCTGGATGCGTCATCAGTGGCCGTTGTCAGCGAGTGACCCATTCCGCGCAAGCGTCTCTCCTCGGAGGCGTCCTCGCGATGTGCGAAGTGATGTAGAGACTGCCTCCGCATTTGCGTACGAGCAACACGCGTCGAGCCGCCTGGTTGATAGTCCTTGCGAGCAACGGCGGCGCGGCGGTCACGAACTTGGCAAGTGGACTTGCGCTACGATCGCTTACAAAGGTGGGAGCGAGGGTGACTGACATGGTTCGGCGTGCCCGAGTACGAGCGCTCATCAACGCGTAAGCGCGGGACTTACTGCTCCCACGAGCCTGCTGCGGATTCGATGTACACATCCGATCTACGACGAGCGAGCTGTCGAACGCCCCTTCCGTTACCCATCCTTCGGCTTATCAGCCGTTGGTATCCGGTCGCCGGAATCCGGAGAATGCACATTTGTGGTCACATCAAGCACGCAAGGTAGGTAGCGGTCACGACGCCGAAAACGTAATTCTAGGGCGGCATAGGCGCATCCGAAGCTGGCAAAGAAGATGGAAAACAAAATGAAGAGGAGTGGAGCGCTTTCCTCTCTCCACATGCACTGTGAGAACGCCATATATTGCGGCCACCTTTGGTCAGGTCGGAAGGACCTACGATATAGTCTACAATCTGACGTTACGTGCGATTCAAGCACCGTCGGCCGCTGCGTGAGAATTCTGCAAGAGCTGAGCTTTGGCTCACTGGGGCCGCCTAAGGAAGCGCTGCCAGAAATGCACTGTCGATATCTAGTGGACACGCCTCACTTTCTTCCTGACCAACTAAGCCAGGAGTCTCAGCTATCCATTCTGCTCCTGCATCGGCTTCTCACGGTCTAACTCGTCAGGTCCGAGCGCGTGGTGCTATCGCGGCGTCGACTGGATCTTGTTTGCTCAACATATTGACTAGTCGGCCGTTAACAAGCCGGATTGAGCTGGGCCTGGCAAGCGAGCGTTCGCCATGGCAACAGGAACAGGCGCAACAATTCCCTGAGCCAGGCGAGGATGCGGCGCAAGTTGTGGCCGACGGCTGAGAGAATGACGTTGGCGGCGTCGCCGGCGCGGCCTTTGAGGTAGCAGCGACCGAGATGACCTTCTGCTTTCATGTGTCCGATGATGGGATCGATGGCGGAACGGCGGCGCAGCTCGCGCTTGATGATACCGAAGACGCCGCGCTTCTGGCCAGAGATGAAGACGCGACGGGGATTTTGCGCGTCGTGACCGCGGTACCCCTTGTCGACATAGGCCCGCTCGATCGGACAGCCAGTGAGTGTCTCGGTGCGGTCGATGACGTTGCGCAAGGTGTGACTGACCTGCCACTGAATTTTCATCCAGCAGCGGTTAGAGTCTCGGGGTTTTGTACGCCAAGTGGCGCGGGTGGAGCAACGGACGATCGGCGGAGCTGGTCGGGGTTGCGCAGCCGATCGTCCGTTGCGGTGAGGTGGGCGGCATAGGCCGCGGGGGTCAGGTATTTCAGCGACGAGTGAGGCCGCCGGATATTGTAGTCGGCGACCCAGCTGGTGATCTTGGCGCGGGCGTCATCCAGATCGAAGAACAGGGTCTCGTTGAGCAGTTCATCGCGCATCCGGCCATTAAAACTCTCGATGAAGCCGTTCTGCATCGGCTTTCCCGGCGCGATAAAGTGCCAATCGATGACCGTGTCCTTGCTCCAGGCGAGCATGGCGTTGCAGGTGAATTCGGTGCCATGGTCGGACACGATCATTCCTGGCTTGCCGCGTCGCTCGACAATTGCCGTCAGTTCGCGGGCGACGCGCCGTCCTGAGATCGACGTCTCCGGAATGGCGCCCAGGCATTCCTTAGTGACGTCGTCGACGATGTTGAGAATGCGGAAGCGCCGGCCGTTGGCGAACTGGTCGTGGACG
>NZ_JBBIAM010000101.1:0-33906 GCF_054185185.1 Bradyrhizobium sp. UFLA05-153 | reverse complement strand
GGCGACGTTCTTCGTCACGGGATGGTCGGTCGATGCGCACCCCGCCATGGCCGAGTCGATCCTCAAGGCCGGTCACGAGATTGGCCATCACGGCTACCACCACCTCCTGCCCGATCCCGGCGATCCCTGGATCGAGGAGGAGCTGGAGCGTGGCTTTGAGGCGCTGAAGCGCCGGCTCGGCGTCAAGCCGATCGGCTACCGCGCGCCCTATGGCGAGTTCACCGAGGAGCTGCGCGTCGCGCTGGTGCGCCACGGCATCGTCTATACTTCCTCGTTCCGCGATGACGTCAGGCCCTATCGCCATCGCCTCGCCGACGGCAAGCCGGGCACGATCGAGTTGCCGGTGACCGCGAGCTATGACGACTGGATGCACGGCCTCTCCGCCCGCTTCAGCCCGCGTTCCATCTTTCCCAAGGAGCACGTGCTCTCGATCTGGAAGGACGAACTCGACGAGGTCAGGGACTGGGGCGCGATGGTGACGACGGTCTTGCATCCGCAATGCAGCGGACGTCCCATGCGACTTCGTCTGTTGCGAGAATTCTTGACCTACGCAAAATCCTGTCCAGACCTCTGGATCACGACGGGCGAGGCCATCGCCGCGAACTTCCAGCGCCATGAGGCCGCCAAGCGTTGAGCACAGCATGACCCGCCGTCGCATCCTGACGATCAACCCGAACTCCTCCGCGGCGGTCACGGCGGCGATCGACGAAGCGGTCGCGCCGCTCAGGATCTCCGGCGGGCCGGAGATCGTAGTGGTGGGGCTCGCCGAAGGCCCGCCCAGCATCACCTCGCAGCGCGACGCCGACAGCGTCGTCATGCCGCTCGTCAATCGTGTTGCGCGCGAGGATGCCGACGCCTTCGTGCTCGCCTGCTTCAGCGATCCCGGGCTGCATGCGGTGCGCGAGGCGGCAGGCGGCCGCCCGGTGATGGGCATTGCCGAATGGGGCATCTTGCGCGCGCTGACGCTCGGCGAGCGGTTTGGCATCATCGCGCTGTCGCCGCAAAGCATTCGCCGCCAGCAGCGCATGGTGCGGCAGATGGGCGTGGACGGTCGCTATGCCGGAAGCTGGTCGGTCGGCGCAAGCGCGGCGGAAACAGCGAGCGCCGATATCCGTGGGCGCCTGATCGAGGCGGGCCGCGCGCTGGTCACGCAAACCCGCGCCGACGTCGTGGTGATGGGCTGCGCCGGCATGGCCTCGCACCGCGCCGCGATCGAGGACGCGATCGGCGTTCCCGTGGTCGAACCGGCGCAGCAGGCGGTCGCTGCGGCGATCGGCGCGGTGTTGTTGAAAGCATGAAAGGCGGACGATGAATTTTGATGTCCTGATCCGGAACGGCACCTGCGTCACGCCCTGGGGCGAAGAAGCTGCCCATGTCGGCATCTCCGGCGGGCGTATCGCGACACTATTCGCGAGTTCGGCCGACACGGCCGACCAGGTGATCGACGCCAGCGGCCTTCACGTCCTGCCCGGCCTGATCGACAGCCACGTCCATCTGCGCGATCCCGGCGATGCGACGGTGGAAACGCTGGCGACAGGCACGCGCGCTGCAATACTCGGCGGCATCGCCACGCTGTTCGACATGCCCAACACCAATCCGCCGATCGTCGATCAGGAGCGGCTCGACTGGAAGCGCGGCTACGCGGAAGCGCAGAGCTTTTGCGACATCGGCCTCTACATCGCCGGCGCCAAGACCAATATCGATCAGCTCGCGCATCTCGAAAGCGAGCATGGCGTGTGCGCCATCAAGGTTTTCGCCGGCTCTTCGACCGCGTCGCTGCTTGTCGAGGACGACGAGCACCTGGAAAAGCTGATGCGCGCGGGGCGCCGCCGCATCGCCTATCACAGCGAGGACGAATATCGCCTCCAGGCCCGCAAGCCGATGTTTTCGCGCGGCATGCCGCATCGCTCGCACATGGAGTGGCGCGACGAGGAATGCGCCTTCCTCGGCACGCGCCGCCTGATGGCGCTGGCGCGCAAGACCGGTCGGCCCGCGCATATCCTTCACGTCTCCACGGCGGAAGAGCTCAGCTATTTGCGCGATTATCGCGACGTCGCGACCGTCGAGGTGCTGGTCAACCACCTGACGCAGGTGGCACCGGAGTGCTACGACACGCTGAAAAGCTTCGGCGTGATGAACCCGCCGATCCGCGGCGAGCGGCATCGCGAGGCGAGCTGGGCCGCGCTGCGCGACGGCATCGTCGACACTATCGGCAGCGATCACGCGCCGCATTCGCGCACCGCCAAGGAGTTGCCCTGGCCGGATTGTCCGGCGGGTCTCACCGGCGTGCAGACGCTCGTTCCTGTCATGCTCGATCACGTCAATGCCGGCCGGCTGTCGCTGTCGCGCATGGTCGACCTCATGGCCGCCGGTCCCGCGCGGGTCTACGGCCTCGTCGGCAAGGGGCGGCTCGCCGCCGGTTACGACGCTGACGTCACGCTGGTCGACATGAAGGCGAAGCGCACCATCGAGGACTCCTGGATCGTCTCGCCCTGCGGCTGGACGCCGTTCGCGGGCAAGAAGATCGCGGGCTGGCCAGTCGCCACCATCGTGCGCGGCCACACCGTGATGCGCGACGACGAGGTGCAGGGCGCGCCGATCGGCCGTCTCGCGCGCTTTGCGTCCTAGGAGATTTGTTCGATGCCGATCACTCGCCGCTCCCTGCTCAAGGCCGCAGCCGCAGCGCCAGCACTGTCGCTGCCTCGGATCCTGCGCGCCGAGGAGCAGACCACGCTGCGTTTCATCCCGGTGATCGATCTCGCCTTCGTCGACCCGATCTATTCGACCGCGCAGGTCTCGCGCAATCACGGCTTCATGGTCTACGACACGCTCTACGGCATGAGCGCCTCGCTCCAGGTCTCGCCGCAGATGCTGTCGGGGCATGTCATCTCCAATGACGGGCTCCAGTGGGACCTCACCCTCCGCGACGGCCTGCTCTGGCACGATGGTGAGCGCGTGCTCGCGCGCGATTGCGTCGCTAGCATCCGCCGCTGGGCGGCGCGCGACGGCTTTGGCGGCGAGCTGATGGAGGCAACCGACGAACTCTCGGCTGCCGACGACCGCACCATCCGCTTCCGCCTCAAGCGTCCGTTCCCGCTGTTGCCGCAGGCGCTGGGCAAGGCCGCGATCAACGCCTGCTTCATGATGCCGGAACGGCTCGCAAGCCAGGATCCGTTCAAGCCGCTGACCGAAGTCATCGGCAGCGGTCCGTTCCGCTATCTCGCCGATGAGCGCGTGCAGGGCGCGCGCAACGCCTATGCCCGCTTCGACCGCTACCAGCCGCGCAGCGACGGCAAACCGGATTGGACCGCTGGTCCCAAGATCGTGCATTACGACCGCGTGGTCTGGACCACCACGCCGGACGCCGGCACCGGCGTCGCTGCGCTCCAGACCGGCGAGCAGGACTGGCAGGAAACCACACCGCACGATCTGTTGCCGGTGATCAAGGCTGCCGGTGACATCGAAACGCGTGTGCTCGATCCGCGTGGCTACACCTGCATGCTGCGGCTCAATCATCTCCAGCCGCCGTTCGACAATCCCGCGGTTCGCCGCGCATTGCTGGGCGCGATCGATCAGTCGTCATTCATGACGGCGGTCGCGGGCATCGATCCCGCCTATCAGGTCTCGCCGATCGGATTCTTCGCACCGGGAACGCCGATGGCCAGCGAGGTCGGGCTCGACGTCTTCCGCGGCCCGCGCGACTACGCCAAGGTCAAGGCGGATCTCAAGGCCGCCGGCTACAATGGCGAGAAGGTCGTGCTGCTCGTGCCCACCAATTCGCTGGCGCAGCGCCCGCTCGGTGAGATCGCCGCCGACACGCTGCGCAAGGCCGGCATGAATGTCGAATACGCCGCGCTCGATTTCGCTGTCGTGCTGCAACGCCAGTTGAAGAAGGAGCCGATCGGGCAGGGCGGCTGGAGTGCCGCGGTTGGCAACTGGCAGGGCATCGACTGGCTCAATCCCGCCGGCAACACGAATTTGCGCGGCGAAGGCAAGGTCGCCGGCTGGTACAAGAGCGAGAAGATGGCCGGCTTGCGCAGCCAGTGGTTGGCGGCATCCGAACTTGCCGAGCAGCAACGCATCTGCCGCGAGATCCAGGCGCTGGCGTTCGAGGAGATTCCTTACCTCCCGATCGGCCTGTACAAGCAGCCAACCGCCTATCGCAAGTCCATCACCGGTATTCTCGACGGCACCGCCGTCTTCTGGAACGTACGCCCCGCATGAGCACGATCGCGATCTTCGGCAGCTACGCATTGACGCGCAAGGACGGCGCGCAGCATGTCTTGCGCGACCATTGGGTGCTGGTCGAGGGCAAGACGATCGCCGCGGTTACGCGTGACAAGCCGCGCGCCGATCGGGTCTATGACAAGCCCGGCCGCCTCATCCTGCCGGGGCTGTTGAATCTGCACAACCACTGTTTCAGCGAGGCCGTGGCACGCAGCCACACCGAAGACGGCAACGGCCGCCGCAACAACCAGAGCATCGTCTACACGGTGCTGCTGCCGCTGACCAAGCGCGGCGCCGATCTGTTGTCGCCGGAAGAACGCCTCGCGGTGGCGCGGCTCGGCATCCTCCAGCTCCTGAAGGGCGGCGCCACCACCGTGATGGAGCCGTTCCGCAATTCGATCCCGGAGATGTTCGACGCCGCCGAGGAAATGGGCATCCGCTTCTACGGCGCGCCCTACCTCTTCTCTACCTCCGACGCCAAGGCAGGCCCCGACGGCGTGGTCAGCTATGCCGGCGATGACGGCGTGGCTGATATGGCAACCTGGGACGCGCTGTACCGGCGCTGGAATGGCCGCGGTGAGGGGCGCATCGGCCTTGCGATGAGCCCGCACGCGACCGACACTTGCGGGCCCGACCTGCTCAAGGCGTGCGCGGCGCGAGCGCGTGAGCTTGATGTCCCCATCACGACGCATCTGGCGCAGAGCCGCGCCGAGGTCGAGACCATCGGCAAGCGCTACGGCGGCCGCACGCCGGCGGAATATCTGGATTGGCTTGGCATTCTTGCGCCGGACCTGCTCGCCGCGCACTGCATCGCCAGCACCGATGACGATCTGAAGCTGATGGCCGCGCGCGGCGCGACCGTGCTGAACTGCCCGCGCGTGTTCGCGCGTGCCGGCGTGACTGCGGCATTCAGCCGCTTCGCCGGCCATGGCGTCCGCACTGTGGTCGGCACCGACGGCTACAACATGGACCTGCTCGGCGAGCTCAATGCCGCCTCGCTCATCTCCAAGACGTCGTCGCAGCGCGCCGATGTCGCGAATTCCCCCGAGCTAATCGAGTCGATCACCGCAACCGCCGCCGACATCATCAAGCGGCCCGATCTCGGCCGGATCGCGCCGGGGGCGACCGCCGATCTCACCGTCGTCGATCTGACCCACCCGCATTTGCAGCCGCTGTTCGATGTCAGGCGCGCATTGGTCGCACTCGCCAACCGCGCCAATATCGACCAGGTCATGGTCGACGGCCGCGTGCTCATCGATGCCGGCCGTCTCGTTCATGGCAATGAAGCCGCGATCACGTCGCAAGGCGCGGCTGCGATCGGGAAAATCTGGGATCTGCCGGAGGCGCAGGCCGCCTTCAACGGCTGAGCTGCCATCCTTAGCTATTGCATAGGTGCCCGGCAAAATCGTGGAGCGCGTTGCCATCGGTGGAGTCGATGGCATACAAATTGCTCAACGCTTGAACCCAACCTGTCGATCAGCACGGAGACATCTGGAATGCGTGAGGGAGCCGAAGTGCGGCTTGCCGTCGATATCGGAGGAACGTTCACCGATATCGTGCTGGATGTGGGACTGGAGCGCAAGACGCGCAAGGTGCTGACGACCCCGACACGCCCCGAGCAGGCGGTGCTCGACGGCATCCGTCTCATTCTCACCGACGCGCATGCGCATATCAGCGATATCGACGTCTTCATTCACGGCACGACGCTGGCGACCAACGCCATCATCGAGCGCCGCGGCGCGAAGACCGCGCTGATCGCGACCGAAGGCTTTCGCGACGTGCTCGATATCGGCACTGAGAGCCGCTATGATCAATATGATCTCACCATCGACAAGCCGAAGCCGCTGGCGCCACGTTCCCTGCGCTTCACCGTCCCCGAGCGCGTCGATGCGCATGGCGCGGTGCGGCTACCGCTGGATGAGGCCGCGGTGCGCGCGCTGGTGCCGAAATTGCGTGCGCTGAATGTGGAAAGCATCGCCATCGCTTTCCTGCACTCTTACGCCAATCCCGAGCATGAGCGGCGAACGGCCGCGATCCTCGAGCAGGAGATACCCGGCATCTCCGTGACGATGTCTTCGGCGGTGTGCCCCGAGATCCGCGAGTATGAGCGCACCTCGACCGCTGTCGCCAATGCCTATGTGCAGCCTTTGATCGACGGCTATCTCGCGCGCATGGCAGAGGCGCTGGCGGTCGAGCAGTTCCGCGGCGCGATCTATCTCGTGACTTCCGGCGGTGGTGTCACCTCGATCGAGACGGCGCGGCGCTTTCCGGTACGCCTCGTCGAATCCGGTCCTGCGGGCGGCGCGATCTTCGCGGCGCAGATCGCGGCGCGGCTCGGCGAAAGCAAGGTGCTCTCGTTTGACATGGGCGGCACCACGGCAAAAATCTGCCTGATCGAGAAGTTTCAGCCGGAGACCTCGCGCGTGTTCGAGGTCGATCGCGCCGCGCGCTTTTTGAAGGGTTCGGGCCTGCCGGTGCGCATTCCCGTGATCGAGATGGTCGAGATCGGCGCCGGCGGCGGCTCGATCGCGCGGATCGATGCCATGAAGCGCGTCACCGTCGGTCCCGAGAGTGCGTCGTCTGAGCCTGGCCCGGCCTGCTATGGCCGCGGCGGCACGCGGCCTGCGGTGACCGATGCGGACGTCGCGCTCGGCATGATCGATCCCGACGCCTTTGCCGGCGGCACGATCAAGCTCGATCCGGAGTTGTCGAAGGCGGCATTGCTGCACGATGTCGGTGAGGCGCTGGGCCTGTCGGCGGAGAATGCCGCCTACGCGGTGCACGAGGTCGTCTGCGAGAACATGGCGAGCGCGGCGCGCGTGCACGCGGTCGAGCGCGGCGCGGTGGTCGGCCAGCATACCCTAATCGCCTTCGGCGGCGCCGCGCCGCTGCATGCGGCGCGCGTTGCCGAGAAGATCGGCGTCTCCCGGGTGATCGTCCCGTCCAACGCCGGTGTCGGGTCGGCCGTCGGGTTTCTGGCTGCGCCCATCGCCTATGAGCTGGTGCGCAGCCGCCATGTCCGGCTCGACGATTTCGATACCGCAGTGGTCTCGGATCTCCTGCAGGAGATGGCGACCGAGGCGCGGGCGCTGGTCGAGCCCGGCGCTGCCGGCGCGCCGGTGCGCGAGCGCCGCGCCGCCTTTATGCGCTATGTCGGCCAGGGCCATGAGATCGCGGTCGAGCTGCCGAATCGGCCGCTGACCGCGGCCGATCTCGCTGGCTTGCGAAAATCCTTCGAGACCGATTATGCCGCGATGTTCGAGCGACCGATTCCGGGCGCTGCGATCGAGGTGCTGAGCTGGTCGGTGCTTGCGACCACCGAGCCGCGCAATCCGCCGGTCGTCGATGCCGTCGCGCGCAAGCCGGCCGGAAAGGCATCCGGCAGCCGAAAGTTCTTCGATGGAAGGGCCGGGCGCCTGGTCGAAATCCCCCTGTACCGCCGCGAGGACATGGTGCCGGGCGCGACCATCGCCGGCCCTGCCGTGATCGCGGAAGATGAGACCTCGACTTTCGTTTCGACCAGTTTTGACGCCCACATCGACGGTGCCGGCAGCATCGTCATGGAACGGAAGGCGGCGTGACCATGAATAGCGCAAGCACAAGCCTGATCGATCTTCAGATCATGTGGCACCGGTTGATCGCGGTGGTCGAGGAGCAGGCGCAAGTGCTGCTCCGCACCGCGTTCAGCCCGATCGTGCGCGAATGCGGCGATCTCTCCGCCGGCGTGTTCGACCTCCGAGGGCGCATGCTGGCGCAGGCCGTGACGGGCACGCCGGGTCACGTCAACTCGATGGCAGAATCGGTCAAGCACTTCATCGCGCATTTTCCGCTGGAGACGATGAAGGAGGGGGACGCCTACATCACCAACGATCCCTGGATGGGAACCGGCCATCTCAACGACTTCGTCGTCACCACGCCCTGCTTCAAGAAAGGCAAGCTGGTCGCGCTATTCTCCTGCACCAGCCATCTCATGGACATCGGCGGCATCGGCTTCGGGCCTGACGCCACCGACGTCTTCATGGAGGGGCTCTACATCCCCATGCTGAAGCTGATCGACCAGGGCGTCGTCAATGAGACGCTGATGGCGATGATCCGCACCAACACGCGGCTGCCGATCGACACCGAGGGCGACACCTATTCGCTGGCCGGCTGCAACGACGTCGGCTGCGAGCGCCTGGTCGAGATGATGACCGAGTTCGGCATCGACACGCTCGATGAGCTCGGCGACTACATCTGTGACCGTTCGCGCGAGGCCGTGCTCGCCGAGATCGCGAAGCTGCCGAAGGGAAGCTGGCGCAACACCATGATCGTCGACGGCTATGATGCGCCGGTGACGCTATCGGCAATGCTGATGATCTCGGAGAAAGGCATTCACGTCGATTTCACCGGCACTTCGCCGGCCTCGAAGTTCGCCATCAACGTGCCGCTCTCCTACACCACCGCCTACACCGTGTTCGGCCTTGGCTGCGTCGTCGCCTCGGAGATTCCCAACAATGCCGGCTCGCTCTCGCCGCTGACGGTGTCGGCGCCATCAGGCGCGATCCTCAATGCGCCAAAACCTGCGCCGGTGGCTTCGCGCCACGTGATCGGCCAGATGCTGCCGGACGTCGTGTTCGGCTGCCTGCGCCAGATCATCCCCGAGCGCGTGCCGGCCGAAGGCACCTCGTGCCTGTGGAATCTCAACGTGCGCGGACAGACGCGTTCCGGCGCTGGCGGCAATTACGGGTTCTCGATGGCGGTGACCTCTAACGGCGGTACCGGCGCGCGCTTTGCCAAGGACGGGCTGTCGGCGACCGCCTATCCGAGCGGCGTGCGCGGCACGCCCGTCGAGATCGCGGAGACGCAGACGCCGCTGATCTTCTGGCGCAAGGAGCTGCGCCCGGATTCCGGAGGCGCGGGCCGGACCCGCGGCGGTCTCGGCCAGATCATCGAGGTCGGCAGCGGCGTCGATGCGCCCTTCGACATCCTGGCGGCGTTCGATCGCATCGATCATCCACCACGCGGCCGCGATGGTGGCCGTGACGGCGAGGCCGGCTATGTCGGGCTGAAGTCCGGCAAGAAAATGCGCGGCAAAGGCTTTCAGCAGGTGCCGCCCGAAGATCGCCTCGTCGTGATGACGCCGGGCGGCGCCGGGATCGGCGATCCCCGGGAACGCGAACGGACCAGCGTGCAGGAGGACGTCGAGAGCGGGCTGGTGTCGTCAGAGAACGCGGCTGCGATCTACGGACTCGACGACGTCACGTCGTGATCTGAGTCTCAGGACCCGCCACCCGGCTCCAGCGCCTCGCCGATCGCGAGCGGATGCGCCATGGTCTCGTGCAGCGCGGTGCGATCGAGCTCGCCCTCTGACATGCTGATCACGACGCAGGCGACGCCGTTGCCGATCAGATTGGTGAGCGCGCGGCACTCGCTCATGAACTTGTCGATGCCGACCAGGATCGCGATCGACTGGACCGGGATGTCGGGCACAATGGAGAGCGTCGCCGCCAACGTGATGAAGCCGGCTCCGGTCACGCCCGAGGCGCCCTTGGATGTGATCATGGCGATGCCGAGAATGCCGAGCTCCTGCCAGATCGTGAGGTTGGTGTTGGTTGCCTGGGCCAGGAACAGCGTCGCCAGCGTCATGTAGATGTTGGTGCCGTCGAGGTTGAAGCTGTAGCCGGTCGGAATGACGAGGCCGACCACGGAGCGCGAAGCGCCGAGATGCTCCATCTTCTCGATCATCTGCGGCAGCACCGTTTCCGATGACGAGGTGCCGAGCACGATCAAGAGCTCGTCCTTGATGTAGGCGATGAAACGCAGGATCGAGAAGCCTGCGACCCGCGCGATCGCGCCGAGCACGATCAGCACGAACAGGATGCTGGTGAGATAGAACGTGCCGATCAGCGCGACGAGGTTGAGCAGAGAGCCAAGGCCATAGGCGCCGACGGTGAAGGCCATCGCGCCGAATGCGCCGATCGGTGCGACGCGCACGACGATGCGGATAATGCCGAAGAACATCTTTGCGGCCTTGTCGACGGCGTCGACGATCGGCTCGCCGGCCTTGCCGAGGAAGGCGATGGAGAATCCTGACAGGATCGAGATCAGCAGCACCTGGAGGATGTCGCCGCGCGCGATCGCGCCGATATAGCTGTCCGGGATGATCGCCATCAGGTGGGCGACGATGCCCTCTTCCTTGGCCTTGGTGACGTAGGTCGCCACCGACTTCGGATCGATCGTGGAGGGATCGATGTTGAAGCCGTGCCCGGGCTGGAGCACCTCGCCGACGAGCAGGCCGACCGCGAGCGCCACCGTCGAGACCGTCTCGAAATAGACCAGCGCCTTCAGTCCGACCCGGCCGACCCGCTTGAGGTCGCCCATCGAGGAGATGCCATGCACCACGGTGCAGAAGATCACCGGCGCGATCATCATCTTGATCAGCGCGATGAAGCCGTCACCCAGCGGTTTCAGCTCCTTGCCGAGGTCGGGATTGAAATAGCCGACCAGGATCCCGAGCGCGATCGCGATCAGCACCTGGACGTAGAGGATCTTGTACCAGGGTTGATGATGACGATGGACGGCGGGAGGAATCGCGACTGACGTCATGGAGTGCCCCGGATTGCATTGCAGATCGGCGCCTCTTCATCATGGGCCGTCCGGCGCAGGGCGGACAATCACAATTTCGTCGGCGCGCGAGCCGCAGCGCAGCATCGTCATGCGCTCCTCCATCTGGCAAAGCCGATCGAAGCAGACTACATCCTCAGCCATGGCAAAACGTCCGCTCGAAGATTTCGTCGCCCGGCACCAGCGTCTCTTCGTTCTGACCGGGGCAGGCTGCAGCACCAATTCCGGCATTCCCGATTATCGCGACAACCAGGGCAACTGGAAGCGAACCCAGCCGGTCAACTACCAGGTCTTCATGGGTGATCCGCGCACGCGGCAGCGATACTGGGCGCGCAGCCTGATCGGCTGGCGGCGGTTCGGCCAGGCCATGCCCAACGACGCGCATCATGCGCTGGCTCGCCTCGAGGCGAACGGGCAGTGCGAGATGCTGCTGACCCAGAACGTCGACCGGCTGCATCAGTCGGCGGGCCACCGCCAGGTGATCGATCTGCACGGCCGGCTCGATCTCGTGCGCTGTATGGGCTGCGGCGAGAAGACGCCGCGCGACGGATTCCAGCGCTCCCTCGGTCGTGCGAATGCCGCCTGGCTCTCACTCGATGCCGCGGATGCGCCCGACGGCGATGCCGATCTCGAGCACGAGGATTTTTCCTCGTTCAACGTGCCGGCCTGCCAAACCTGCGGCGGCATCCTCAAGCCCGACGTCGTGTTCTTCGGCGAGAGCGTGCCGCGCGATGTCGTCGCCTCAGCGCAAGAACATCTGGAGCAGGCCGACGCCATGCTGATCGTCGGCTCATCGCTGATGGTCTATTCCGGCTTTCGCTTCGTGCAGATGGCGGCACGCAAGAACATTCCGATTGCCGCCGTCAATCTCGGACGCACCCGTGCCGACGATCTCCTCACGCTCAAGGTCGAAGAGCGCTGCGAGGCTGCGCTCGCGTTCCTGTTGTGAGTACGCGCAGGGTTCGGCGTCTGCACTGAGACTCGGCGATTTCGCTGAAATAGTCAGCGCAACTGACATTCCACCTTCGCGTTCAGCGCACATTCCGTGATTGAACTCCTCGCGATCCGGCGTACTCTATGCCTGCGAGCGGGAGCAACAGCAGCCAATCAAACAGACCGACCTCCTTGGGCGATGGGCGCCGAGAGAGACGGAAAGCTGTCGCCGACACACCTTTAGGAACCAAGGAGACGAACCGACACTTGACCGGGCTGCAAGCGTCCGTCGCAGAGACGTTCTGCCATACACACAGTCAAGAAGCACACAAGCGGGAGGAACTGCACATGAAGAATTGGTGGCGCTATTCTCGTCTACCCCTTGTCGTTGGTGCGGCACTCATTGTGTCGCCGGCCCTGGCTCAAACCGTGGACACTGCGCGCATCGACGCCGGCGGCCAGAACGACTGGCTGACCTATCACGGCTCCTACAAGTCCCATCACTACAGCCCGCTCGCGCAGATCAATGCGAGCAATGTCGGCAATCTGGGCGTTGCCTGGATCCACATTCCCGGCCGCTCTACCCGCGGCCTGCAGTCGATGCCGGTCGTCGCCGACGGCGTCCTCTACTACTCGGGGTCCTACAGCCGGGTGTTCGCGCTCAACGGCGCGACCGGCGAGGTGATCTGGTCCTATTTCCCCGAGCTCGACGAGGCGCTGATCGCGCGTCAGACCCATTCTCCCTATAATCGCGGCGTCGCGCTCGGCGAGGGCAAGGTCTTCGTCGGCACGATGGACGGCCGCCTGTTCGGGCTGGATGCGAAGACGGGCAAGGTTCTCTGGGAAACCAAGCTGATCGACTCGCAGAAGCTGACGGTCGGCTTCACCGGTGCGCCGCTTTATGCGAAAGGCACCGTGATCATCGGCGCGCAAGGTGGCGAGTGGCCGGGCCGCGGCCCGATCTTCGCCGTCGATGCCACCACAGGCAAAAAGAAATGGGAATTCCTGACGGTTGCCGGCACCGATGAAGCCATGAAGACATGGGGAAATGATTCGTGGCGTACTGGCGGGGGTGGCGGCTGGATGCCGGGCACCTACGACTCCGAGACCAACACCATCCTCTGGGGCACCGCAAACCCGGCTCCGCTCTACGACTGGTCGGGCAAGGATTACAAGACGCAAGGTGCGCGTCCCGGCGACAATCTCTACACGAGCTCGGTGATCGGTCTGGACATCGATACCGGAAAGCTGAAATTCTATCATCAGGAGCTGCCGCACGACGGTTGGGACTTTGACAGCGCCGTCGGTGAATTCGTCATGCTCGATCGCGACGGCCAGAAGCTGGTGGTGCATCCGAACAAGAGCGGCTACATCTTTGTCTACGATCGCAATCTCGGTTTGAAGAACGTCTGGCGGATTACCGAGAACAGCAATTTCGTCAAGAACATCGACCCAAAGACCGGCGAACTGATCGGTCGGCGTGACTTTGCAGCGGGAAAGGTTGATGAGCCACTGTGCCCGCACATCTCCGGCGGCGTCAGCTTCAATGCTGGCTCCTACAATCCGAAGACGGGCCTCTACTACAAGCTCGGCCAGGAATGGTGCATGACCCTCGAGGTCATGAAGACGACACCGGTGACTGCCCCGCAAGTACAGCTCAATATCGGGGCCGATTTCAAGATTGCGCCTCCTCCAAGCGGGGAGATCTATGGTCATCTCGACGCGCGCGATCCGGTGACTGGCGCCAAGAAGTGGGAGGTCCGTTTCCCCGAGCCGCCGCTCGCGAGCGTCCTGTCGACCGGAGGCAATCTGGTGTTCGTGCCTGACTCGCGCGGTACCATTCATGCCTACGATGCCGAAAGCGGGACCGAGCTGTGGAATCACTCTGACGGCACCGGCCATCAGGGCGGAATCATCAGCTACTCCGCCGGCGGTAAGCAGTATATCGCGGTGACTGCGGGCTTTGGCGGCATGGCGTCGGATGATTATGCGCCGACCTTCGGCGGCGTTTACAAGAGCATGCCGCGCGATGACGGCGCGCTCATCGTTTACAGCCTGAAATAGGCCTTTTCGGACGGTTGGACGGGGAGCGGGCACAAGCCCGCTCCCCGCGCGTTGGAAAGGACAGAGGGGTAGATGGAACATAAAAATGGAGTTCCGTCCCATGCGATTGAATTTGCCGGTGCTGTGGACGGCGGTACTGTCCACGTGCTTCGCGTGTGCCATGCCCGCATCCGCACAACAGGCTTCCCCGGCGCCGGGCAACGAGGAATTCGACGCCAGGCAACTGTTCGCAACGACCTGTGGCTGGTGTCATTCCGATGGGGGGCGCGCGGCCGGCAAGGGGCCGCAGCTCATGAATACGGCTCGCGACGACGATTATCTTCGCAACCGCATCAGGCAGGGCAAGTCTGGCGCGATGCCTGCGTTCGGCGAGACCTTCAGTGACGCGCAGATCGACGAGATCATAAAGTATATCCGGCAATTGAAGCCGCACGAGGGGTGAGGCGAAATCCAAGTTTGATCCGAGAACACGAGGCTTTCGGAATGAAGTTGATCCTCTCGCTCATGGTCGGTGCCGCCGTCGCGCTCTCGGCAGCGGCGCAGGCGCGCACCCTAGAGGCGATCCGCTCAGCCGGCGAGATCGGGCTGTGCGCCCATCCCAACTCGCTTCCCTTCGCCAGCAAGGCCGGCGATCCTCCCGGATTTCAGGTCGAATTGGGACGGGCACTGGCACGCGAGCTCGGCGTCTCGCTGAGGCTCGACTGGATCATCACGCAGTATCAGATGCGCAGCGCCACTTGCGATGTGCTTCTCGACGTCATCGCCGATCGTGAGGCGCAAGGCGAAACCCGCCTGCGTATTTCGAAGCCGTATTACCGCACTGGCGTTGCGCTGGCGGTGCCATCATCCAGCGCGCTCACCTCGTTCAAGAGCCTGAACGAGCACACCAAGGTTGGGGTGCAGGTCGGCTCCGTCGCCGCCATGATCATCGGCCAGCGCCGCGTGCCGACGTCGACCTTCGGCTTCGAGAGCGACAGCCTCGACGCCCTTTCGAATAATGAACTGGACGCCGCCGCCGTCACGCCGACGGCGGCGAGCTATTTCAACCTCACGCATCCGGAGAAGCCGCTTCGGATCCTCGCTCGTGACGAGAGCGTGACCGACCTGAACTGGAACGTCGCGGTCGGCATGGTTCGCCCGGACGATGCGTTGCGCGAAGCGATCGATGGGGCGGTCGACCGCTTGCGGGCCGACGGCACGATCGATCGGATCTATCGTCGCTACGGTATCGTCCTCGAGGCACCGAAATAGCCGTGCATCGCAGTTTCGGCAGCCCGCCGGTCAACAGGCGCGACGTCCTCCGAGGACTCGCTGCCGCAGCGGCGCTGGGAGCGGCCACGGCATCCGGCGGCGAGGCGCGCAGGATCGGCCTCCAGCTCTATACGGTCCGCGACCTCCTGAAGAGCGACTTCGAAGGCACGCTCCGCAAGGTTGCCCGCCTCGGCTATCGCGAGGTGGAGTTCGCCGGCATTCTCGGCCCTGACGTGAAGCGCACAAGCGAGCTCTTGCGCAGCCTTGGCCTTGCCGCCCCGTCGCTGCATCTCGACTACGCGGGCCTGCGCGATAAGACCGGATCATCGTTCGATATCGCCCATTCGCTCGGCAGCCGGTTCGTCGTCTGTCCCTGGCTGGACCCACCAGTGCGACAGACGATCGACGACTGGAAGCGGATCTGCGACGAATTGAACAGGATCGGCGAACTGGCGGCAGGTTCCGCCCTGACCCTCGCCTATCACAATCATGATTTCGAGTTTCGAGAGCTCGCCGGCGGCATGCAGCCCTACGACGTTCTGCTCAGCCGTACTGACGGGCGTGTCGTCAAGCTCGAGCTCGACGTCTACTGGGCGACCAGGGGAGGTCGCGATGCCGCTGATGTCCTGAAGGCCTTTCCATCGCGATTTCGGCTGGTTCATCTCAAGGACATGGCGAAGGACGGGGCGACCACTGAACTGGGGCGCGGCACGATCGATTTCGCAGGGATATTCGCGGCCCTGCCTGCAAGCGGCGTGCAACACGCCTTCGTCGAGCAGGACGTGTCTGCCGATCCGCTGCACAGCATCGAGACCAGCATCGCCTTCCTTCGCACCCAGCGGTATTTTTCCCGCAGCACGTGATCGTCCCGGCCGTGGCCGGGACGATCTGTTGATCGACGCGACCTATGCCGCCGCCTTCCGCCGCGTCTGCTCAGCCTTGTACAGTTCGAACTCCTCGGCGATCGCCTTCGCGATCGATGGGCGCTGCTTGAGGCGCTCGTAATAGGCCTTCAGATTCGGCCATTTCGCCAGCTCGATCGGCGGCGTCGCCATGGTCCAGTTGATCACCGTGACGAGATAGGCGTCGGCGACGGTGAAGTGGTCGAGCAGGAACTCGCGGCCCTTCAGGTGGTTCTCGACATAGTCAAGTCGCGACAGGTTCTTCTCCAGCACATAAGCCTTGCTCTCCTGCGGCGACTTGCGATCGAGCACGGGGATGAACAACCCCTTGTGCAGCTCGGTGCCGATGAAGCAGAGCCATTGATGCAGACGCGTGCGGTCGATGCCAGGTCCGGTGCCGAGGCCGGATTGCGGAAAGCGGTCCGCGACATACTGCAGGATCGCTGCGTTCTCGGTCAGCACCACGCCCTCGTCGGTGCGCAGTGTCGGCACCAGGCCGATCGGATTGACGGCGCGGAAGTCGGAGCCGTCATTCAGCACGGTCTTGGTCGGTGAATCGACTTCGAGATAGTTCGCCTCGGCGCCCGCTTCATACAGCGCGACGCGGGTCGCCATCGAGCAGGCGAGCGGCGAGAAATAGAGATCCATGGGGTGCCTCCTTGGGCGTGGTGTCATTTGACCTTGCGTTCGCAACCCGGTCGGATTGATTTTTGTACTGTTCCGCATAATATGGAAGCGGTCAAGGATTATTTTGCGAGATGGTACAAAAATCAAAAGGCCCGCCGATCGCTGCACCCGAGCCGCCGAAGCGGCGCGGCCGGCCGCGCGCCTATGAGCCCGACGTCGCGCTCGGCAAGGCGCTCGACCTGTTCCGCACCCAGGGCTTTGCCGCGACCTCGCTCGACGATCTCAGTGAGGCCACCGGCATGAACCGGCCGAGCCTCTACGGCGCCTTCGGCGACAAGCGCGAGCTCTACATCAAGAGCTATCAGCGTTACCGCGAGCAGGCGCGCGCCTCGATGGTGGAGATCTTTCGCGCGGATCTGCCGCTGCGCGAACGGCTGGAGCGCATCTTCGCCTCCGCACTCGCCATCTATCTCTCCGGTGAGGCCGGTCCGCGCGGCTGCTTCACGGTGGTGACCGCGGCCTCCGAGGCCGTCGGCGATCCCGAGATCCGCGCCATGGTACTGGACGGCCTGTCCGAGCTCGACAAGGCTTTTGCCAATTGCTTCCGCCGCGCCAAGGAGAAGGGCGAGTTGGCCGACAGCGCCGACCCGGTCGTGCTGGCGCAGCTCGCCTCGGCCACCATCCACACCATCGCCATCCGTTCCCGCGCCCGCGTCCCGCGCAAGGAGCTCGACGCGATCGTGAAGGGAGCGATCGATGTGATGGTGGGGGTGAAAGGCTGACCCTTCGCCGGGACGACAGCGAGAGCGCGGCTACCCCGCCTCCCGCCCGAGTGCCGCCGCAGATGTCGCGGCTTCCCGGAATGCATCGCGAATGGAGCCCAGCAGGGTCTGCACGCGGGCGAGGTTGGAGCGCGTCGCCGGGACAAGTGCCTTGACCCAGAGATCAGGGATATGGAGTTGCGGGAGGAGCTCGACCAGCGTGCCGGTCTTGAGCCGCTCCGCCACTGCGGTGCGCGAAGCGATTGCTATTCCGCTGCCCGCACACAGGCTGTCGATCACGAGCGCGCCGTTGTTCGTCACGAGGTGCGGCCGAACCGCGACCGTCGTCACGCCATTGCGGCCTTCAAAAGTCCAGGCGGGCCCGATAGGCGAAAACACGATGCAGTCGTGATTGACGAGATCGCGGGCATGCCGGGGATGGCCGCGCCGCGCCAGGTAGGAGGGCGCGGCACAAAGCACGCGTTCGAACACGTGCAAGGGCTCCTCGAGCACGCCGTCGAAGGACGACGGCATCATGGTGAGCACGATGTCGAAGCCTTCCTCGACCGGATTTACGGTGCGGTCCACCAGCACCGCGTCGAGCGTCACGCGCGGATACTTGATCTGAAACGACGACAGCAGTTGCGCGAGGTCGATGACCATCGGTGATGCCGGCGCCTTGATGCGCAATTGGCCCTCGAGCTCGTTCGGCGATCGCATGATCCCCTTCGCCATCTCGTCGTATTCGCGCACGATCTGGCGGATGACGTCGAGATAGCGCTCGCCGACCTCGGTGAGCGCCAGGCGGCGCGTGCTCCGCCGCAACAGCGTGGCCTTCAGCGACCACTCCAATTGTCCGACCCGCTTGGTGATGACGGATGGCGCCACCCCAAGCTGTCGGCCCGCCTCGGAGAAGCTGCCGGCTCGCGCCGTCGCCAAAAATGCCTTCATATTCAAGAGGCTATCGGCCATTTAGTCCAATCTGGAAAAGATCATCGCTCAAAGTAGCTTATTCTCCCTCGTTCTCGAAGGAAATAGATTGCTTGGCGCGATAAGCCGTCACCAGAACAAGCGAAACGGCAACGCGGAGGAACGAGCAATGAGCGCACCCGACGTCATCGATGTCACTGATGTCATCGAGCGCCAGCGCCGTAACGGCCTGGTCCTGACGGTCCTGATCCTGTCGACGACGATGATGTTCCTGGATGGTTACGACCTCCAGGCGATGGCCTTCGCCGCACCGTCGATCATCCGCGCCTGGGGCATCCAGCGGGCCGCGCTCGGGATCGTCTTCAGCGCCGGTATTTTCGGCATTCTCGTCGGCGGCCTCGTGTTCGGATCGCTCGGCGACCGCATCGGCCGCCGGCTATCGATCGTCGCTTCGATGCTGGTGTTCGGCAGCTTCACGCTGGCGACGGTATGGGCGAGCGACATCACGAGCCTGATCGTGCTTCGCTTCCTCGCCGGCATCGGCATCGGCGGCTTGTCGCCTCTGTGCTATGCGCTCAACCTCGAATATGCGCCGAGCCGCTATCGCGGCACGGCGGTCGCAATCATCATGGTTGGCTATGTCGCGGGCAGCAGCATCGGTGGCTTCATCGCCGCCGGTCTCGTGCCGCAGTTTGGCTGGACCATCGTATTCTGGATCGGCGGCGTGCTGCCGCTCCTCGGGGCCGCGCTGTGTTACTTCGCGCTTCCGGAATCGATCAAGTTCCTCGTGGTGCGCAATCGCGAGCCCGCGGAAGTCGCGCGCATCCTGAACCGGATCGAGCCCTCGCTCCAGGCGCACGCGACGACGCACTTCGTCCTTCGCGATGAAGCTTCCGCTGGCAGCGCCGGCACGGGGCTCGTGTCGCAGCTCGCCACGCTGTTCGACGGACGGCTTGCGGTCATCACGCCGTTCCTGTGGGTGGCCTACATCGCAAGCTCGATCACGATGTTCTTCCTCAACAGCTGGACGCCGATCCTGGCGGAGGCGTCCGGGCATACGCCCGCGCAGGCCGCCATGGGCCTGACCGTGTTTAGCCTCGGAGGCGCCGTCGGCGGCCTCACCATTGGCCGGGTGCTCGACCGGTTCGGCGTCATCGCCATTGCGATCGTGCCGCTGATTGCCTCGCCGCTGGTCGCTTCGCTCGGCTGGGCCGGACTTGGTGACAGCACCTACCTCGCGACGATGGTCTGCGTCGGCTTCTTCGTGGTGGGCGGTCACCAGGGCCTGAACAGCTCGGTCGGCCAGTTCTATTCCAGCACCAACCGCACGACGGCCGTCGGCTGGGCCTTGTCGGTCGCCAAGATCGGCTCGATCAGCGGACCGCTGGTCGCCGGGATCCTTATCGCGCAGCAGCTGCCGTTCTCGAGCCTGTTCCTGCTCGCCGCACTGCCGCCCCTGGTGGTGGCGGCTTGCGTCCTGGCGCTGGGGATCTCCCAACGCAAGCAAAGCGCGGCGGCGCGCAAGATCGACCAGGCGGCAACAGCCTAGCCGCAATCGCGCGAAGCAACGGAGGCCGAAGATGAGAATACCGTTCGCAGGAGCGATCGATTGCGACCTGCATCCGCCCATGCCCAGCATGGCGCAGTTGCTGCCCTACCTCGATGATTACTGGCGCGACCAGATCACCAACCGTGCGATCGACCGCATGTCGTTCGCCATGATGAGCTATCCGCCGAATGCGCCTGTCAGCGCGCGAGCCGACTGGCGCGCGGCGCAGACCGGACGGAGCGAACTCGACACTCTGCGCACTGATGTCCTCGACGCCTTTGGTCTTTATTTCGGCATCGCCAATGTGATGCACGGCGCGATCGCGCTCCACAACGACGACATGGCGGCGGCGATCTGTCGTGCCGTGAATGACTGGCTACGCGCGGCATGGCTGGATCGTGAGCCGCGGCTGCGCGGCTCGATCCTGGTGACGCCGCAGGATCCGGCGCAGGCCGTTACCGAGATCGAGCGCCTGGCGCCCGACCAACGCTTTGTGCAGGTGCTGCTGCCGGTGATGGGCGAAAAGCTGCTCGGCCGGCGCGAGTTCTTTCCACTGTATGAGGCGGCAGAACGGCACGGGCTCGTCGTTGCCGTGCACGCGGGCAGCACCTATCGCTACGCGCCGACGATCGTGGGCTGGCCGTCCTTTCAGTTCGAAGATTACGTGGCGCAGGCACAGGCCTTCGCCAACCAGACGATCAGCCTCGTCGTCGAGGGCGTGTTCCACCGCTTTCCACGGCTAAAGGTGGTGATGCTCGAGTCCGGCGTGAGCTGGCTGCCGATGACCATGTGGCGCACCGACAAGACCTGGCGTGGTGCGCGGCCGGAAGTGCCCTGGGTCGACCGCTGGCCGTCGGAGATCATCCGCGAGCATCTGCGCTTCACCATCCAGCCGTTCGATGCGCCCGACGCGACGGCGGTTGGGCAAACGATCGACCGCATCGGTACCGATCAGGTGCTGCTGTTCTCCACCGACTATCCGCACTGGCAGTTCGACGGCGCTGACGTGCTGCCGGACGGGTTGTCGCCGCACTCGCTCATGAAAATCCTCGTGGCGAATGCGCTGGAAACCTATCCTCGTCTGGCGCAGGTCGCGACCACACTCGCCGCCGAGCAGGCGAAGGAGGACGTGCGATGAATGCACCTTTCATCGAACAGAAAGCCCGGCAGACGCTCGCGGTCGTCGATTGCGACATCCATCCGGCGCACCGCACACCCGGCGAACTCTTGCCCTACCTCGAGCCGCGCTGGCGTGAGCACTACCAGACACATGGCGTGCATGTGCGGCAGGCGCTGCCGAACGCGCTGATGTATCCGCGCATGATGGCTGGCGGCATGCGCGCCGATTCGCTTCCTGAGAATGGCGGCCCTGCGGGGTCCGATCTCGATCTCCTGCGCAAACAGCATCTCGATCCCGTCAATGTCGAGTTCGGCCTGTTGATGGCGCTCAGCAAGGGCGGCATGGAGGAGCGCAATCCCGGTCTTGCGGCGGCGCTGTCGCGCGCCACCAATGATTGGCAGATCGACCGCTGGGTGCGCGAGGAACCGCGGCTTCGCGCCGGCATCGTCGTGCCGCAGGAGTTTCCCGAGGCAGCCGTCGCTGAGATCGAACGTTGCGCCGGCGATCGGCGCTATGTGCAGATCATGCTGTCGTCGCGGCCGTCAGATCCGCTGGGCCATCGACGCTACTGGCCGATCTATGAGGCGGCGGAACGCGCCGGCCTGCCGATTGGCCTGCATCCGGTCGGCTACAATGGCGGCCATCCCTCCACCGGCTCCGGTTGGCCGACTTTCTATTTGCAGGAGCATTATGTCTTCGTGGCCTGCATGGAGGCGCTTGCCGCCAGCCTGATCATCGAGGGCGTGTTCGAGCGTTTCCCGAAACTGAAGGTCGTGCTGGTCGAGGGCGGGTTCGGCTGGGCGCCGGCGCTGGCCTGGCGCATGGACAAGCATTTCGAGAAATTCCGCAAGGAGGTGGCGCATCTCAAGCGGCGTCCCTCCGAATATCTGCGCGAGCACATCTGGTGGACGACGCAGCCGATCGAGGAGCCGGCGCAGTCGCGCCACATCGTCGAGATCATCGATTGGATCGGCTGGGACCGGCTGCTCTATTCGTCGGACTATCCGCACTGGGACTATGACAATCCGTCCTTTGCTTTCAAATTCCCGATGACCGAGGAGCAGCGCCGCAAGATATTCAGGGACAATGCGATGGCATTGTATCGCCTCACATGAGCCGCCATGTGGTCTGTCCGGCCGCCGAACTGCCGCCCGGCACGCGCAAGGTCGTCGTCATCGACGGGCGCGAGATCGGCGTGTTCAATGTCGAGGGGCGCCTGCACGCGCTGCTCAACCGCTGTCCGCATGGCGGGGCTGCGATCTGCTCCGGCGTTGTCACCGGCCTCAGCCAGTCGTCGGGTCCCGGCGACTACCGCCTGGAGCGCCGCGGCGAATTCTTGCGCTGTCCCTGGCACGGCTGGGAGTTCGACATGGCGACGGGCCAATCCTGGTGCGATCCGCGCCGCACCAGGGTGCGAAGCTTCGAGGTCAAACGTGAAGCGGGCGGCGATCTCGTGATGGGCCCCTACGTGGCCGAACGATATCCCGTGACGGTCGAGGATACCTATATCGTCGTCGATCTCTGACTGGGGCGAGGGGAGCTCTCTCCCCGGTGTCGTCCTTGGCGCGCTATGCGCCGCCCCTTTCGCGCTCCGCAGTATGCGCCGGTCAGCCGCCGACTACGCCGCCCGGATATGCGCGAGGAAGCGATCGACCTCGTCGCGCAGACGTTGCGACTGGCGGGAGAGCTCGACAGCCGAACCCAGCACCTCCTGCGCCGCCGACCCCGTCGCGGCGATGCCCTCGGTGACGCCGGCGATGTTTTGCGAGACCTCGCCGGTACGAGCTGCCGCCTGCTGGACGTTCTGCGCGATCTCCTGCGTCGCCGTACCCTGCTGGCCTACCGCTGCCGCGATCGCGGCCGAGATCTCGTCGACCTGCTGGATCGTCGCGCAGATCGACTGGATGCCCTGGACCGCGCCAGTTGTCTCGCCTTGCACGGCGGTCACCTGGGCGCCGATCTCCTCCGTCGCCTTTGCGGTTTGCGTCGCCAGCGCCTTGACCTCGGATGCCACCACCGCAAAGCCTCTCCCAGCTTCGCCGGCGCGTGCCGCTTCGATCGTTGCGTTGAGCGCGAGCAGATTGGTCTGGCCAGCAATGCCATTGATGAACGAGACGACATCGCCGATCTTCTGTGCGGCATCGGCAAGGCTCTGCACGCGCGCATTGGACTGCCGTCCGTCGCTCGCGGCGCGGCCGACGACCTCGGTGGCAAGCGCGAGGCGGCGGCTGATCTCGGTCATCGATGACGACAGCTCCTCAGCGGCGGCTGCCACCGTCTGGACGTTCTCCGAGGCCAGCGCCGAGGCCGACGAGACTGCGCGCGTCTGATGTCGCGATTGCTCGACGATGTCGGACATTGAGCGGGCCGTCTGCTCCATCTCGACCGCGGCCGACGATACCGTGTTGACGACATCGCGAATGCTGGCCTCGAAATTGTCGGCGAGCGCTGCAAAGGCGCGCCGCTTCTCCTCTTCGGACTGCGCCTTGGCTTCAAGCTGTTCGGCCTGGAGGCGGTTGAAGCTGACGGCGTTGTCGCGGAACACCGCGACCGCCTTCACCATCGCGCCCACCTCGTCATTCGATTTGCCGAGGGGAATTGCGACGTCGAGCCGTCCGTCCGCGAGTTCTCGCATCGCCGAGGTGATGGACAGGATCGGTCGCGAAATGCTCCGTGCGATGAGGTAGCCGACGATCGCGGCGAGCACGAGCCCGAGGGCGGCGATGCCGAGCGCGAGCCATCGCGCGCGGTCCAGGGACGCCTCATACTCGGCATTGTCCATCACCAGCTCCACCGCGCCGAGCGGCTTGCCGGAAAAATCCTTGATCGGTCCGAGCAGCGCGGCCACCGGCGCGCCGTCGAGCTTTGCTTGGCGGACCGTGAAGACGCCTTCGGCCGCGCGGCCGTAGTCGGCAACTTCGAAGAAGGTCTGTCCCTTCAGCGTTCCGCCGAATAGCCTGAAGCCGCTGCCGTCGGCGAGATGGAAGGCGACGTCGACGTGGCGATTGGACTTGAAGTCGTCCAGAAAGGGCTGGCCGAAGGTCAGCCCGAACTCGACGGTGCCGAGATGCTTGCCGTCGTGCGCGATCGGTACCACGCCGCGGATGCCCAGCCCGGCCTGGCCGCCTTCGAGGCCGACGACCACCTTGCGCTCCTGGTTGGCGATCACGACGGTCTTGCGGAAGGAGGAGAGGTCGTCGCCAAATTTTGCCGCCTGATGCACACGCAGGAACGACGTCGCCGGCGGCACGTGAAACTGGAATTGATCGACGCCGTAGTCCGACTTGGTGGCGGCGAAGACCGGTCCGAACAGGCGCACCAGCATGTCGCGGTCCTGCCCTGCCATGGCCTCCTGCGTTGCCGGCATGGCGGCAACGACGGCGCTCATCGCCGCGGCGCGGCGGGATTCCTCGGCGATGCGTGATTGCAGGGCATCGTAATGGCTGCGCAGCTCGCGCTGGTCGGCGCGATCGATGATGCCGGAGATGATCCACATCGCGCCGAGAACGGCGAACAGGGCGGTCGCAGCCGCCGTAACCGCCAGGGCGACCGTGATCCGCATTCTGAGCCCAAGGGTCGCCCGCATGTCCTGCTCGTTCCTTCCATGTTGGTCAAAAACGACTATCAATTTCCTGCTAAGAGAGGGTGAACAGGGAGGGACGCGGCTCTGTGCCGCACAATTCGGGAGACGGTTGGCGTCAAAGCACCCGTCCCGGACAAGCGCAGCGAAGCGGAGCGCCGATCCGGGCGCCCCATAACCACGTTGCGGCCCTGCTTCTCTCAGGCAGGCGCCGGGCGCAGTTCTGGCTTTCGCGATACCGAAAGCGTATAGTTTCAGAACACTCGATGGTGTCACGAATGTTCAGTTTCGCACGTGGTTTGGCTCTCGCACTGGTCCTGGTTGCGCTCTGTCTGGGCGAGCGAACGGCCCATGCCCAGGCCGCCCCCGTGCCCTACATGAACTCGGGCTGGCTGATGGGCTGGAGCGACAATCCGGCTTTCGACGCCAGCGATCCGCAGTCCAAGTTCCCAAAGGGCTGGTTTCTCAGCAGCTCACGCGGCAGCACGGCGTGGAGCATGAATGGCTTCGATCAGGCGAGGGCGTTCGGCAATTACGGCTCGCTCTCGTCCGAGGGCGTAAGGTTCGGCTACAACTTCACGAATGCGCCGGTCACGATCTATACCGGCTTCGACACTTTGAAATACAATCTCGGGACCGGCGGTCCGATCACGCCCTTCGACTCCACCTCGCCGACGCTGCCGGGCGGCTATCGCGCCAATGCGGGAATCGAATTCCGCCCGACGTCGAATCTCAGCCTGTCGTTCGGCGCGAGCTTCACCCAGCAGTCGTCCGGACTGGTCGACAGCGACATCAATTCGCCGCTGCCGCCCGGCGCATCGCCGCTAGCTTTCGGCGCTCGCCGCTAGGGCAAAGACGCGCGTCGGCCGGCGTTTCAATATCCGCGCGCCCGATCCACCACATTCTCCAGCGCGGAGCCGGCCTCGAAACGCGCGATCTGCTCCGCGACATAGGCCGAGATTGCATCCGCATCGGTATCGGCCGCGTTGTGCGGCGTCACCACCACCTTCGGATGGCTCCAGAAGCGGCTCGCCGCCGGCAGCGGCTCCTCGACGAACACGTCGAGCGAGGCGGCACCGAGCGTGCCGTCGTCGAGGCAGGCGAGGATGTCCTCCTCATTCTGCAACCCGCCGCGGCCTGCATTGATCAAGACCGGCGCGCCGAGCGGACTGTTACGATTGAGCTTCGTAAAGACCTCGCGGTTGAGGATGCCATGCGTCTGTGGCGTCAGCGGCAACAGGCAGACCAGAATGTCGGTCGCGCGCAGGAACGCGTCCATCTGGCCCGCGCCGTGGAAAGACTCTACGCCATCGACGCTTCGCGGGCTACGGCTCCAGCCCACCACGCGGAAGCCGAGCCGGCGCAGCACGTCGGCCGCGTCCGCGCCCAGCGTGCCGAGCCCCATGATGCCGACCGTGACCGCGTTCGCCGGCCATTGGTGTTTCGGGTCCCAGGCTTTCTCGCGCTGTGACTGCCGCAGGTAAAGCTCCTGTCGATGATGCATCAGCACGTGAAGCACGACATATTCGGTCATGCGTCCGGTGAGATCGGGCACGGCGACGCGGACCAGCGGTACGTCCGGCAGGCTCTTGTCCGCCATCAGCGCGTCGACGCCGGCGCCGAGATTGAAGATCGCGCGCAGGTTCGGGAAAGACTTGAGATCGCCCGGAACCGGCTTCCACACCGCGGCATAGTGCACCTCGGCCGGGTCGAGCTCCGTATCAGGCAGCAGCACCACGCGCCGGTCGCCGCAGACCGCTTCAAAACGCGCTTTCCAGCGTTCCGGCAGCCAGTTCTGCTGCTTGCTGTTGATCAGGAGTGCCAGCGCGCCCTTAGTCATTCGTCATGTCCCATCGAGTTCCCGTTCAGGGCCCTCCTTGGCACGAACGCGCGGACATTTCCTGCAAAAAATTTCCGCAAGTCGTGTCGGGGCAGGGCATAGTGCATCGTCTTCATAATAAGAGAAAACAGGACGTACCCATGCTCTATGCCATCCTTTGCTACCACGATGAGGATTTCGTCGGCTCCTGGAGCAAGGAGCAGGACGAAGCCGTGATGAAAAAGCTCGCCGTGGTGCAGGACAAGCTCACCAAGCAGGGACGCCTCGGTCCCGTCGCGCGGCTCCTGCCCACCACGGCGGCGGCGACGCTGCGGAAGGAAGACCCGCCGCTGGTGCTCGACGGTCCCTATGCCGAGACCAAGGAGCAGTTGCTCGGCTTCTACATCGTCGATTGCAAGAACCTCGACGACGCGCTCGACGTCGCGCGCGATCTCGGCGCGGCCAATCCCGGCGGCGCCTATGAGGTGCGTCCCGTCGGTGTGTTCAGGCCGGGAGGGAATTTGACGTGAGCGAGACCGATGCCGCCTGGATCGAGACCGCGCTGACCTCGGCGCGGCCCCAGGCGGTGGGCGCGCTGCTGCGCTATTTCCGCGATCTCGATACCGCGGAAGAAGCGTTCCAGAATGCCTGCCTGCGCGCGCTGAAGACCTGGCCGCAGAACGGGCCGCCACGCGATCCCGCAGCCTGGCTGATCATGGTCGGCCGCAACGTCGCGATCGACGAGGTACGCCGCGCGCGCAAGCAGGAGCCGTTACCCGAGGACGACCAGGCGATCTCCGATCTCGACGATGCCGAAGGGAAGCTTGCCGAGCGGCTCGACGGCTCGCACTATCGCGACGACATTTTGCGGCTGATGTTCATCTGCTGTCATCCGGATCTGCCGGCGACACAGCAGATCGCACTCGCACTGCGCATCGTCTCCGGCCTCACCGTGAAGCAGATCGCGCGCGCCTTCCTGGTCTCGGAAGCGGCGATGGAGCAGCGCATCACCCGCGCCAAGGCCAAGATCGCCGATGCCGGCGTGCCGTTCGAGACACCCGGCGCGGTCGAGCGCGGCGAGCGGCTCGCAGCCGTTGCCGCGATTGTCTACCTGATCTTCAACGAAGGCTATTCGGCGAGCGGCGACACCGCCGAGATCCGAAAACCCCTATGCGAGGAGGCGATCCGGCTGGCGCGGCTGTTGTTGCGGCTGTTTCCAGGCGAGCCGGAGATCATGGGGCTGACCGCGCTGTTGCTGTTGCAGCATGCGCGCAGCGCGGCGCGCTTTGCAGCCGACGGCTCGCTGATCCTGCTCGAGGATCAGAACCGCTCGCTGTGGAGCAGCACCATGATCGCCGAGGGGCTCGCGCTGATCGACAAGGCGATGCGCCATCGCAGGAGCGGGCCGTATCAGATCCAGGCGGCGATCGCGGCGCTACATGCCCGCGCCGCGACGCCCGAGGAAACCGACTGGGCGCAGATCGACCTGCTCTATGGAGCGCTCGAGCTCGTGCAGCCCTCTCCGGTGGTGACGCTCAACCGCGCGGTCGCGGTCTCCAAGGTGCGCGGCGCGGAAGCAGCGCTCGCACTGATCGAGCCCCTAGCGCCGAAGCTTGCCAACTATTTCCACTTCTACGGCGTGCGCGGCGCCTTCCTGATGCAGCTCGGCCGCAACGACGAGGCCCGCGTCGCCTTCGACCGCGCGATTGCGCTCGCCAACACCTCGGCCGAGGCCGCCCACATCCGCATGCATCTCGATCGCCTGATCAGGGACAGCCAGCCAAAGGCGTCCAAAGAGGGCGCGAAGGCGAAGTGATGCCGTTGGGGTCATTCGGGGGCGATGCGAAGCATCGAATCCGGAATCTCGGGATTCCGGGTTCGGTCCTGCGGACCGCCCCGGAATGACACCAAAAAGTCGGCGAGAAAAATTCTCCCCGCACCTGTCGGTCTCGCACCGCTCCCTTCGTCCTTAGGCCAGTCGAAGGGAGCCCGTCATGCTGAAAGCTGTTGCCATTATCGCCCTTGTGCTTGCCGCCGGCATCGCCGGCATTCTGGTCTTCGCCGCCACCAAGCCGGACATGTTTCGCGTCGAACGCACGCTCGCCGTCAAGGCGCCTGCCGATGCCATTTACCCCCTGATCGCCGATTTCCAGCGCTGGACGAGCTGGTCGCCCTACGAAGGGCGCGATCCCGGCATGAAGCGCACCTTCGGCGGGACCGCGCAGGGCGGGGGCGCGACCTATGCCTGGGACGGGAACAAGGACATCGGCGCCGGACGAATGGAAATTCTCGAAGCGAGCACACCGTCGAAACTCCGCATCAAGCTCGATTTCGAGCGTCCGTTCGAAGGTCACAACATCGCCGAGTTCACGTTTGTGCCGCAAGGCGGTGCAACACTGGTCACATGGGCGATGTACGGTCCGGCCCCGTTCCTGTCCAAGCTGATGCAGGTGTTCGTCAACATGGACAACATGATCGGCAAGGATTTCGAGACCGGCCTCGCCAATCTGAAGAAGCTCACCGAGAAGTAGAAGCCTCACGTCAAGGAGAGACACATGCTCAATCCATACCTGTTCTACCAGGACAAGTGCGAAGCCGCGTTCAACTATTATGCGCGCGCGCTCGGTGGAAAGGTCGAGGCGATGCTGCGCGCCTCCGACGCCCCTCCGGAGATGCCGGCTGCACCCGGCCGCGAAAAGACCATCATGCATGCGCGCATGTCGCTTCCCGATGGCAGCGTCCTGATGGCCTCTGACGCGCCGCCGGAGCATTCGCAGAAGCCGCAGGGCTTTGCGATTTCGCTGACGATCACCAACGTGGCCGATGCCGAACGCAAGTTCAACGCGCTCGCCGATGGCGGCACCGTCACCATGCCCTTCAGCAAGACGTTCTGGGCCAAGGGCTTTGGCATGTGCATCGACCAGTTCGGCATTCCCTGGATGGTGAACTGCCCGGCGGAAGGGATGTGATCCCGCAATTCGATCTGCTGCCACGCGCACGCTGCGTTCCCTTCTCCCCTTGCGGGAGAAGGTGGCGCATTCGATTGTCACCTGCACCGTGGATAGATTGCGGCGAGGTCGCGGCCCTTCAGCAGCAATAGCCGCGACGTCAATCCGCCGCGGCTTCTGATCCAGTCGCGCACCGGTGCCGGATAGGCCGCTAGCACCGCCTCGGAGGCCTCCGGCTCGGCATAGAAGCGGCCGCTCCGGTCAACCGAGCGGGCGGCGTGGAAGCCGAGCACCGCGCGCCTGGTGACGCAGATGCGCTCGCCGGGCACCAGACTCAGCACCAGCGTGCAGGCGGAGAGGCAGGGCCCGTCGATCACCACGCGCTCGCCGGACTCGCGCACCTGGTCGAACAGTTCGAGGAACGGCCCAACTCGTCCGCCCGGTGACTGGATGATGCGGATCTCAGCGGACGCGGGCGAGGCGACCAGCAATGCGAATGAGAGCATCCACGCCGTGACCAAGGTGATGCGTCGCATGCAGTGCTCCACAGGCTCGATATCGTAGGCTGGGTTAGCCGAAGGCGTAACCCACCATGCCGAGAGAGATGCGGTGGGTTACGCTTCGCTAACCCACCCTACGCAGCGGAACCTACCCGTTCCTCCGCTGTCCGCGCAGCGTCGGCAGGCCGATGCCTGCTGCATCGAAGCCGCCATCGACGGCCAAAATTTGGCCGGTAATGTAGCTCGATCGATCCGAGCACAGGAAAAAGATCGCCTCCGCGAGTTCCTCTTCCAGGCCATAGCGGTTGAGCGGGATGGCATCGTGATAGTCGGCGCGGATCTCCGGCGTGTGCACCTCTTTGGCCATCGCGGTATCGACCGGTCCGGGCGCGACCGCATTGACGCGGATGTTGAGCGCGGCGAGCTCGACCGCGAGCTGCTTCGTCAGATGCGCCAGCCCCGCCTTGCTCGTGCCGTAGGCTGAGCGCAGCGTCGAGGCGCGCACCGCCGAGATCGAGGTGATGTTGACGATGGCGCCGCCGCCGGCCTCGCGCATCAGGGGCACCGCGGCCTTGGTGCCGATGAAGGGTCCGGTGAGGTTGACCTCGAGCACGCGACTCCAGTCCTTGTCCGACGTCTCCATCAGCGGGGCGAACACCGCGATGCCGGCATTGTTGACGAGCGCATCGAGCCGGCCGAAGCGCTGTTCGACCGCCTTCATCGCCGCACCGACCGCCGCGCTATCGGAGATGTCGCAAGTCAGCGCCAGCGTCGTCTCGCCCTGGCCGATCGCGGCGACGGCGTGCGCCAGCAACTCTCCCTCGATGTCGAGCAGCGCCACGCACCAGCCCTCTGCGAGGAATTTCCTGGCCGTCGCAAGGCCGATGCCGCGCGCGGCTCCGGTGACGAGGGCAACCTTTTGCTGGCTTGAAGTCATCTGCTAATCTGTCCTGTACCCGAAACGCCGGCCACCAGGGCGGACGGTCTTCGCGTCTTTTACTGCGCTTTCGCCCCCGCAAGAAAGGCCTCCGCATGCAGCCCACCGATCCTTGCGCGCTGGAAGAGTGGCGGCCAGGCGTCAAGACCCGCATGCTGGCGTCGGCCCGCACCGGCGCCACCGCGCTCTGCATCTTCGAGCAGTGGGTCGACCCCGGCGCCGGCGCGCCGACGCACAGCCATTTCGTCGAGGAGGTGCTGACGGTGCGTGAAGGCGAGGCCGAGATCTGGCTCGAGGAGACGCGCGCAAGGGTGATCGCCGGCCAGTCGGTGCTGGTGCCCGCCGGGCGCAAGCACGGCTTCCGCAACGTGGGAACCGTGACGCTGCACGTCCACGCCGTGCTGGCGTCAGCGATCTTCGAGGCGCTGCCGGACGGCGGAAGCGAGATGACGCGGCGCTGGGAACCCGTCTCCGGATGAGGCTTACGCCTTCCGGCTGTCACCTCGCAAAAAATCTCCCTGCGCCTGTCGGGACCGCAACGCCCGGTTCGTCTTATTCATGAGCGCCGGTGATCGCGGCCTGACATCAAGGAGAAAGCGGAGCAATGACGATGCGTTTCATGGTGATCGTGAAGGCCAACCGGGACACCGAAGCGGGCAAGATGCCGTCGACGGAGATGCTGGCCGCCATGGGCAAGTTCAACGAGGAAATGGCGAAGGCCGGTGTGATCGAGGCGGGCGAGGGCCTGCATCCGACCGTCAAGGGCGCACGTATCGGATATGGACGCGGCGAGACCAGCGTCACAAGCGGCCCGTTCGACCTCTCTTCCGACCTGGTTGCCGGCTTCTGGCTGATCAAGACCGCGTCGCTGGATGAGGCGCTCTCCTGGATGAAGCGTGCGCCGTTCGAGCCCGGCTCCGAGATCGAGATCCGCCAGGTGTTTGCGGCGGAGGATTTCGGCGAAGCCTTCACGCCCGAGCTGCGCGAACAGGAAGAGCGGACACGCGCGGCAGCCGCGAAGAGTTAACCCCATCGTCATTCCGGGCCTGCGCCTCACGGCATCCCGGAGTAACGAAAAATAAGAGGATGCCCTATGCGATTCATGATGCTGATGATCCCGCTCGGCTACGAGACCGCGCCGAAGGACGTTCAACTCGATCCCGAGCGCGTCGCCGCCATGATGCGCTACAACGAGGCACTCCAGAATGCCGGCGTTCTGATCACGCTCGACGGTTTGCATCCGCCCTCGGCGGGCGCGCGCGTCTCGTTTGCGACCGGCGAGCCGATCGTGACCGACGGCCCCTTTGCCGAGTCCAAGGAAGTCTTGGGGGGCTACTGGATGATCGAGGTCGCTTCGCGCGAGGAAGCGATCGCCTGGGCGAAGAAGTGCCCAGCCTCGCCCAACGAGATCATCGAGATCCGCCAGGTTCAGGAGATGGCCGACTTTTCGCCTGATGTGCAGGAGGCGGCTGCCGGCTTTGCCGAGCTGCGGAAAGGCAGCCAATCCGGCCGCTAGCCAGCGCGATTGCCTTTCGTCAAAGCGTTAACGCAACGGAGGAGTGAAGCTCATGAGCACCAACGACACCTATCTCGCCGTCTTTCTCGGCAGCAAGGAGAGCGCGAAGATGGCCGCCTGGAATGCGCTGCCGGAAGCCGAACGCAAGGCGAAGGAGAAGGAAGGCATGGCGGCGTGGCATGCCTGGGTCCAGAAGCACCAGGGCGCGATCCAGGCCATGGGAGGCCCGCTTGGCAAGACCAAGAAGGTCGACGCCAGGGGTATCGCCGACATCGCCAACGAGATGGGCGCCTTCACCGTGGTCAAGGCCGCCTCGCACGAGGCCGCGGCAAAAATGTTCGAGAACCATCCGCATTTTGCGATCTTCCCGGGTGAGCGGGTCGAGATCATGCCGGTGCTGCCGATCCCCGGCGGTTAGCCGATCTTCGGACACACCCACACGTCATTCCGCGTTTGCGCTTTGCGCCCCCCGGAATGACGGTGTGCCCGGCCCGGAATGACTGCGTAACCGTGGAAATTACGGGGTTAATCAATCCCCGCCCGCGCTAGTGACCTTCGCGCCCGGCTCATGTAAAAGTCATTCACATGAGCTGGCGCAAGGACGAGCAGCGCCGCGCCGAGCGCGGCTATCATCACGGCAATCTGAAGGAGGCGTTGCTCCAGGCAGCGCTGGGGCTGATCGCCGAGAAGGGCGCGGCCGGCTTCACCTTTGCCGATGCCGCGCGGATGGCCGGCGTCAGCCCGGCCGCTCCCTACCGGCATTTTCGCGACCGCGACGAGTTGCTCTCTTCGATCGCCCAGCGTGGCTTCGAGCAGTTCGAGGCGCGCCTGACCGCCGCCTGGGACGATGGCCGCCCGGACACCGTCACGGCGTTCGAGCGCGTCGGCAAAGCCTACCTCGCCTTCGCGCGCGAAGAGCCCGCTTTCTATTCCGCAATGTTCGAATCCGGCCTGCCCGTCGACGCCAATCCGGCACTGATGGCAGCAGGCGAGCGCGCTTTCGGCGTCATTCGTGCGGCTGCAGAGCGCCTCGCAGCGTTGACGCCGCCGGGTACGCCGCGGCCGCCGGCGATGATGATGGCGCTGCACATCTGGTCGATGTCGCATGGCGTCGCCTCGCTGTTCTCCCGCGGCGATGCCGCCCGGCGCAAGCTGCCGATGACGCCGGATGAGCTGCTCGAAGCCGAGGTGCTGATCTATCTGCGCGGCCTTGGCTTCCCGATCGACCGTCGTACGGCGAAAGGCGCGGAGCCGCCGCCGGTGCCGCCGGAGGCATCCTCCGGTTCGGCCACCTCTCCGGGCGGCCCCTGGGGCAAGCTGAAATAAAGTTGCGCAAATAAATCGGCGGGCCTGTCTGGTGGCCGGCTTGACAAAACCGCGGGATCGGCTACCTATGTAAATGTTATTTACATTCACAACGGCGTGACAGCCGTGATGGAGATGGGAAATGGCCTACACCGCTGATGTCAATCGATGGCGCGGCCCCTCGGACGACCCCTACTACCGCCCCCACATGCTCGATACGCCCTGGCATCCCGGCTGGATTGCCGTGACCATCCTGGGCTTCATCATCTGGTGGCCGATCGGGCTTGCCCTTCTCTTTTTCACACTCGGGAGCAGAAGAATGTCGTGCTGGAGC
>NZ_JBBIAM010000100.1:0-35423 GCF_054185185.1 Bradyrhizobium sp. UFLA05-153 | reverse complement strand
GCATGGCATGGGCGGTTTCGAGCAGCGAGCCGACGATCATGAACGGATCGCCCTCGCAAGCTTTGAGGATACCGGAGAGAGCGGCGCGGACGTCGGTCTGAAGCGGTTCGTGCTCATTCTGGGCGTGCTGCGCAGACGCTGCGGCCAAGTCTGGTGACGCTGGAATTTTCGACTGATGCAATGCGCCTCCGACGAAGGCGAGCATGCGTCCGTCGATTTGCCCTGCCTTGACCTGCTTGACGACATCGGCCTGAAAATCCGCGATCAGCTTGGCGGCGCCGCATAGCCCCGATCGGTACGGTAACGTAGATGCTCGACCAGCCGCTGCAGGAGAAACAGATATCCGATGGCAAGCACCTCATCGTTGCCGGCCGGAGGCATGTGCAGGGCAAGGCCTGCGAAAGCGGAAAATATTTCGCCTGGAGAGCTTTCGCAGTATCGAACGAGTTCGGGGCCGAACGGTGGTGGCCGACCCTTTGCGATCGCGCGCGCGATCCGTCTCGCATGGTCATCGGTCGGCGAAGATTTGGGTCCGACTCGGCTCATCGCGCTACCTCCACGAATCACGAGAGGATAGCCAGGAATCGCGCCTCGGCCTTTTTCAAAGTCGGAGATATCAACTCCATAAAGCCATGACGAGTTGCCCAGATCTTGCCCAAGTCCCAATGCGCAGAAGCGACCGGCAGCAAGTTCCCCATGAGGTGATCGGCGGCCCAATACGGCGATTGCGCGCCATTCGGAACAAAAATGCGAACTCGTATGTGATTGACATCGCGATCTGATTTTACATCACGAATTTCGGTGCCACCGGCCGTCACTATGTCCGGTTTCAGTCGGCCTCGCCGCTCGTTGAGGTTGGTATCAGCTCTGCGTAGGCCTGTGTCCATGGACCGGACAGAGCGCAATTGACCTGCGGGCAGCGGCCCGCGATCGCTGTCAATCCCACGGCGGCTTGCCCCGGAATGCCTCAACAAGGAAGTCCACCATCACACGCACCTTTGCGCTGACGTGGCGGCGGCTCGGATAAACGGCCAGCACATCGATCTCGCTCGTGTGATAGTCCGGCAGCAGCCGGACCAACCGGCCTTGCCGCAGATGCTCCCCGATCAGAAAGGTCGGCTGCAGGATCAATCCGAATCCGGCCAGCGCCGCCGCACAAGCCGTTTCGCCATTGTTGGTGTGGAAGATGTTGGACACCGGCACCGTGTGAAGCTTGCCGTCTCCGTCCAGCAACCGCCATTCGTCGGCCGAGGCGGAATAGGCGTACGCAATGCAAGCATGGCTCCTGATATCCTCCGGAGTCTGCGGCGCTCCATGTCGCGCGATGTAATCCGGTGATGCGCAGATGAAGTGATGAATGGCCGCGAGCTTGCGGCTGATCAAGCTCGGCGATCCACCGCGCGAGATGCGGACCGCCAGATCGAAGCCCTCGTCGACAAGGTCGACGAGCCGATCGACCAGACTGATGTCGAGCTCAATGTCCGGATAGCGCGCCATGAAACGCGGCCATAACGGCGCAAGGTGAAGGATGCCGAAGCTCAGCGGCGCGTTGATCCGCAGACGTCCGCGGGGCTGCATTGCGGCGGAGGACGCGATCGCCTCGGCCTCCGCCACCTCCTCCAGGATCGAGAGTGCGCGGTCATACAGCGTCTTGCCGGTTTCGGTCAGCGAAAGGCGCCTCGAAGTCCGGTTGAGCAAGCGCGCGCCGAGCATCTCCTCCAACTCATTGACGTAGCGGGTCACATTGGCCGGCGAGGTCTCGAGCTTGTCCGCGGCGCGGGTGAAAGAGCCTTGGCCAACCACCGTGGCGAACACCTCAAAAGCGCGCAGACGGTCCATGGGCAGCCCAGATCATTCATGAAAACTGAATCATATAACCAGTTTATGTACCTTCCTTCCAGTTCTGTGTGGGTCTAGGAAACTTCCCATCACGCCGCGGTTGGCGCGGCCGAACGGGAGAATGGAAATGGCACAAGGCACGGGACGTCTTTCAAACAAGGTTGCAATCGTGACCGGCGCGAGCTCGGGCATCGGCCGGGTCACGGCCAAGCTATTCGCTGCCGAAGGCGCGAAGGTGGTGGTTGGAGCGCGGCGCGAAAGCGAGCTGGCGAGCCTCGTCGCCGAGATCAAGGCCAGTGGCGGGACGGCTGTCGCACTCGCGGGAGATGTGCGATCGGAAGGTTATGCCAGAGCCCTCGTCGCATTGGCCGTGAAGACATTCGGCAGACTGGATATCGCCTTCAACAACGCGGGCACGCTCGGCGAAGGCGGCGCCTCGACAGAAGTCTCCGAGGCCGGCTGGAACGATGCCGTCGCGATCAACCTCACCGGCTCATTCCTTGGCGCCAAGCACCAGATCGCCGAGATGGTCAAGCATGGCGGCGGGTCGGTGATCTTCACCTCGACATTCGTCGGCTACAGCTCTTCATTCCCCGGCGTCGCCGCCTATGCCGCAAGCAAGTCAGGTCTGATCGGCTTGACGCAGACGCTCGCCGCCGAGTTCGGTCCGCAGAACGTCAGGGTCAATGCGGTCCTGCCCGGCGCGATCGAGACCGAGATGTATCGCGAGATGAACGATACTCCTGACAAGGCGGCCTTCATCACCAATCTGCACGCCCTGAAGCGGGTCGGACGGCCGGAAGAAGTCGCGCGCTCGGTGCTTTACCTGGCGTCCGAAGATTCCAGTTTCGTCACTGGGACGGCCTTGCTGGTCGACGGCGGTCTTTCGATCACCCGCACCTGAGGCGGTCGACAAACATCGTTCGGGGAGGCTGACATGGGATTACTGGTCGACGGTGAATGGCGCGACGCCTGGTATGCGACGAAGCCAAGCCGTGGCCGCTTCATTCGCAAGGACAGTTCCTTCCGTAACTGGATCACGGCCGACGGCAGCGCCGGCCCGACCGGTATCGGTGGCTTCAAGGCCAAAGCCGGCCGGTATCATCTCTACGTCAGCCTCGCCTGTCCCTGGGCACACCGCACACTGATCATGCGCGCGCTGAAGGGACTCGAGGACACGATCTCGGTATCCGCAGTACATTGGCTGATGCTCGAGCACGGCTGGACCTTTGCCGACGGTCCGGGCGTGGTCCCAGACACGGTCTACCGCGCGCAGTTCCTGCATCAGATCTATACGGCGGCCGATCCCTGCTACACAGGTCGCGTCACCGTTCCCGTGCTGTGGGACAAGCACACCGGCAGCATCGTCAACAATGAATCGTCCGAGATCATCCGGATGCTGAACTCGGCGTTCGACGGAAGCGGTGCCCGGCCCGGCGACTATTATCCGGCCGCACTGCGCGAACAGATCGACGCGATCAACGCGCGCGTCTACGACACCGTCAACAACGGCGTCTACAAGGCAGGCTTCGCCACGACCCAGGAAGCCCACGAAGAAGCCATCTTGCCGCTGTTCGACACGCTGGACTGGCTCGAGCAGCACCTTGCCGATCGGCGCTTCCTGCTCGGAGACAATCTGACCGAGGCCGATATCCGCCTGTTCACGACACTGATCCGGTTCGACGCGGTCTATGTCGGGCACTTCAAGTGCAACATCCGGCGATTGGTCGACTATCCGAATTTGTCAGCTTTTACGCGCGATATATACCAGTGGCCAGGCGTCGCCGAGACGGCGAATTTCGAGCATATCCGGCGGCACTATTACGAAAGCCACCGTTCGATCAATCCAACCGGGATCGTTCCGCTCGGTCCTGTCCTTGACTTCACCGCAGCGCACGGACGCGAGCGGTTGGCCGTCGCGAGCATTCCGCATGCCCACATGCTTCGGCCCGCGGGATAGATCGAGATCGCAATCCACAAGCACATACGTTCGCTCGGCCGAACAACAAGAGAGAGCCGTCATGTCCCGTCGTCTTGCGACACATCTTGCTTCATTGCTGACCGCCGTCGCACTCGCAGGCAGTGCCATTGCGCTGGCCGACAGTGCGCGGGCGCAGACGCCGGATTCCCGATCGCCCGCGCCGCGAAAGCCGGTGCAGCCGATCGGCATCGGCCTCGAGGACATCGAATATCCCCATCCCGTGAAGTTCTTCGACCTCACCATCGAAGGCCAGCAACTGCGCATGGCGTACATGGACGTGCCGCCCGCCGCTGCCGCCAACGGCAAGACCGTCGTGCTCCTTCACGGCAAGAGCTTTTCAGGCAACTACTGGGCGCACATGATCGCGACCCTGACCGCCCAAGGATACCGTGTGGTCGTGCCGGATCAGATCGGCTTCGGCAAATCGGCGAAGCCCGACATCCGCTATCGCTTCGATCTTCTCGCGCACAACACCAAGATGGTGCTCGACAGCCTCGGGGTGAGCCGCGCCGCGATGCCATTCCTTCGGCGGCATGCTCGCGGTTTATTTTGCCCGCAACTATCCGGAAGCGACGGCGGTGCTGGCCCTGGAGAATCCGATCGGCCTCGAAGACTACCGCAGCGCCATCCCGCCACAGCCGATCGAAGCGCTGGTGAAGACCGAGATGTCACAGACGCCGGAAAGCTATCGTGCCTTCATGGCGGCCTTCTTCGTCGGCTGGCCGACAACGGCACAGCAATATGTCGACATCTTCTCGCGCGTGCTGTTGAGCGCCGAGTATCCGCGCTGGGCGCGGGCATCGGCGCTGACCTACGACATGATCTTCAACGAGCCGATTCGTCATGAATACCGCCTCTTGAAGATGCCGGTCCTGCTCACGATTGGGCAGAACGACCGCAGCGTATTCTTCCGCCGCTATGCTCCGCCGGAAGCGATCAAGCCGCTCGGCAATTGGCCGGAACTTGGCCGCCAGGCCGCCAAGGATATCCCCGATGCCAAGCTGGTTGAAATCGACCACGCCGGGCACCTCCCGCACATCGAGCAGCCGGAGCAGACCGAAGCAGCCCTCGCGGCATTTCTCGCAGAGCGGTTTCATTAGCCGGGAACTCCGTCGGGTCTATCTCGTCGGCGCGCGTTCGCAAGGCGCCCTGTCGGATTCGAGCAGCGACCTCAAACGGCCTGCTATTTCCTCTGCGGAGAGAGCGTCGCTAAAGTGAGCTGCAAATCTGCCCTGGGGATCGATGAGATAGGTTATCGCGGTGTGCGGGATCGCGTAGTCACCCTTGCTAGCTTGGTCATCCCTTCTTTGCGCGAAGACTCGAAACGCTCCCTTGACGTGATCGATCTGCTCCCGCGACCCCGTCAGCCCGGTAAATCGCGGATATGATCGCAGAAACGAGCGCATCACGGCTGCTGTGTCACGTTCCGGATCGACGGTAATGTAAATCGGTCGTATCCGGTCGGCGAGTGGACCGAGTGAATCCAGCGCTGCCGTCAGCTTCGTGAGCGCACGCGGGCACACCACCCGGCAGTGGGTGAAACCGAAGAAAATCAGCACGTGGAAACCACGATAGGTCTCGTCCGAGACATCCTGGCCATGGTGATCCATCAGACGAAACGGCCCACCGATCGACGCCGGCGACAAGCTCCCAGTGCCGCTCACTTGGAATCCTGCTCGCCAGGTTCAAACGCCATCACGCATGAATGTGCAAAACGCTCGGGGCAATGGAGCACCACGTCTTCACCGTCGATTTTCACTTGAACAGATCCCGCGATCTGCACGTTGGTTGCCGAGCCCCGTGCGAATACCTCTCCGTCACAAGCCAGCGACCATGGACCGCGGGCCAAAGCCCTTGCGATCCGCACCACACCATCGCCCGAAACGTCACCCCGCCGCTCGACCGCGAAGTTCAACCGGTTGTTCTCTGAATCAAATATCGCACGGCTGACATCGACATCTGATCCGACAGCAACGATGGCCGGCTCTTCAAAGTGAGCCGATTTCCAAGGCTCGTTGTACAAGTGCCAGAGCCCATCGGGAATATTGAGCCGAGCGTAGCCCAAGAGCACGTTTCCAGACATCGGTTCGACCAACGTCCGGACGCCTTCGGAATTTTCGACCATGTCGTTGCGCGGATAGTACAATCCGCCATCAAGCCAGGCCGGAGCCATATAACGATCGGCGTGCGCCAGTAGCCCCCGCAGCGTTTCGGCATCTCCCATTTCCGAGGCCCACGCAGCAATCCAACCGAAATCGCAATCATCGGTGACGATACGCTGACCCATGACTTCTGGTCGTACCGGCACATTGATTGAAAGCGCGCCATCGACGCCGGGCTTCAGAAAGTCGCGAATCTGCCTCGGATAATGTTCGTGGACAAATTCGCGATTCCACATGTTGAGCAATGCACCGGTCCACGCGTCGACCCACGGCGACTTACCAACATTCTGGCGCACCGCCTTGGTGTCCTGGGCCAGCATGATGTGATAATGGCCGTTGTCACCGATGCGGCCAAAATCCCTCCAGGCCTGCTCATAGCCTCGCGTCACCTCCTCGGCAATCGATCCGCCGTTGATAAGATCATGCATCCGGAAGCCAAGAATCGCGGGCTGATTGCATATCTGAAATACGCAGTTCGGCTCGCAGGCGACACCGAGATAGCCAGATTCCACCATCTGCCAGTAGATGTGATCGTTGAGGGAATTCTGGTCATACTCGAAGCACTTTTCCTTGCCTCCCCAAAAATAAGACCAGAAGCGAAAAGTGAGCGCAGCGGGGCGCGCGTAGCGAGCATCGTTAAAGAGATAGCAATATAGCAGCGCCATCGATTGAACGTAGGCGCTGTACATGATGTTATCTCGACCGACCGGATTCCATTCCTCGCGATAGTTCGCCGAGAGGTGAGCGTTGAAGATGCTTCCACCACGGCTCACGTCGCGCCAGTACATCCAGACTTCCGGTAAGAGCATCTTTTCGATCAGCCGCTCGAAGACCGGCTTGAACACACCGGGCGCCGCGGGCAGACGATGCCTATGGGTCAGCGCCAGGGCGTAGGCCATATAGGCGAGCTGAAAGCGAAAGCCGCCGAAATCCTCCTGCCCGTACCCCTTGCCTTTCATCAGTTTCCACTGATTGGGCAGCTGAAGGGAGAGATTGTCGAAATGACGGATGTGACCAATCTGCAGCTTGTTCAAGCTCTCAAATGCATAGCTGCTGCTCATGGACATCTCCCGAGACCGAGCACGGCCGAAGCATGGGTCATCTCCGCCATCTTGCCCATGGCACAGACATTTCTACAACAGTCTCGAACTTCGCCGATTTCCTGGAACCGATTTGGTACGGCTCGACGACGCGATCGCCCAGGACCGGCGTTTGCGCTGCAAATCGGGTTCGCAGCTCTATTCTGAATGGTGGGGAAATGGCGCGCCCGACACGACTCGAACGTGTGAGTCGCTTGATGGCGTTTTCGTCGATGATGGGCCGTTGGAGGAACAGGTTGTGGCCAGGGCGAAATCGCATCTTGCGGCCGCCGTAGCCCAAATGGTGGGGTTCGGTCGAGGAAGGTCGAAAATGCTTTGTCTTTCAATGGGGGTTGACTGACTCCCTCTCCGCCAGCCGCAAAGGCCACCGAAGTTGCAGGTGCAGGGTGCGCAGAAGCGGGCCGAGGGTCGGGATTCGTCGGTCGGACTGGACCTGCTCCAGAGCAGCGGCGTTCGCGACGAGGTCGGCGATGTGGTCGGCGGCAAATTGCGGAACGCCGGCTGCGCACCGGCGCATGGCCTTGATGCCGGGACGCCAGCGTTGTGGCGTCGTCGCATGTCGGGCGGACCCTGCCCGATTGTTGCCCAGGCGCCACAGCGGCCGCCCAAGTGCCGCGAGTACCGCCCAGGCAGATATCGTGTATCGAGGAGTCCAAGACGCGCGTCCTTCCTTGGGTCATTTGCGCGCAGCGGCTGCTTCGGCCGTAGCACCAAGGGTTGCTTTGTGGCGCGCAGGACGACGGTGAATCTGGCAGCCAGCGTTCGCCCGGCGCGATCTCTGGTGATCTTTTGAAGCGTCCTGCGGGGGTGGCCTTTGCTTTCACGTCAATTCGGCTCGGCTGAGTCTGCTTCCCATCAGCTTGTGTCCGATCGGGCGCGGCTGCTCGCGAGCAGCGCGATGGTCGGCGGGGTGTTGCGCACCCTCGTCGAAGACGACGCCGGCGGCGGCGCGAGCGTGGTCAGGGCTCGGGGCAGAAACTGGTACGTCGAAAATCAGGCGCTCGAAAGCGCGATGACACCGAAATAGATTTTGGAGCGGAGGCGGAATAGCAGGCAATGAAGGCTTTCTCGACAATCGTACTTGCAATCGTCCTTTCGCAAGGCGCTCCGGCCTTTGCGCAGACTTCGAAAAAAGCTCCGCCCGCCGTGCAGGCAGAGTTCACCGAGTTCATTGCCAGGTTCCGAGCGGCGCTGAAGGCTAACGATGCCGTAGCGGTCGCGGGCATGGCGAAACTACCGTTCGACGGAGACGCTGCCGTCACCAATGCCGCGCAATTCCAGACAAAGATTTACAGAGCCTATTTCTCCACGAAGGTCCGCGCATGCATCCAGCGCGGCGCGGCTGTCTATGATCGCGACCAGGAGAACAACGACAACTACCACATCTTGTGCGGAGAGATGATTTACACCTTCACAAAAACGCCCGCCGGATTTCTGCTGAGGTATATCGGAGAGAATGATTAGACGGTTGAAAAGTCCCGGGGGGGACAAAATGCCAAAATCAAAATATTCCATGCGGCTTCAGATTTTGGCATTCTTGATGCTGGCGGCCCGCAACGACGGACCTCATATGGAGTGCGCGGCGGGAGGTTAGCCTCGCGACGTCATCGCCGATGACCTGATCATGCCTTACCATTGGCGGGATCCGGTCAAACGTTGGGGATCTGTCCATTTCCGCGGAGTATGGGCAATTGCGGGTTCGATTTGCCTTCTGCTCGGTGCTGCGGGTCTCGCCATTCTGGCTTACGGGGTCATCGGCACGAAACCAAGCGCAAAGCCCCAAACGAAATTCTACAGAAATTTGGCTACCGCATTGATCACCGTCGGCGCGCTCTTCTTCCTCGGAGTGTCGTATTTCGCCCAGGTGTTCGTCCGATGAGGATCATCGCTTTGGCAGGACGGAGATCAGGATAGGGCAATAGCGTAGGAGAATTGCCCGTCATCGTCGTTCACGGTCCGCCATGAAATCAATCGATCGTTGATGGTCATGGCTTTTGCCGCCTTCAACCGGCAAAAACGCTTGCGCCGGTATCGGCGCAACTGACCCGCTCGCGGAAGAAGCCGAAGAGCTCACGACCGACCCCCACATGCGCTGCGGAGAGATCGGCTTGCGCGTGGGCTCGCGTGGCCCATTCGCTCGGCTCGACAAGCACCTCAAGCCGGCCGGCGGCGGCGTCGAGTCGAATGACGTCGCCGTCGCGAATCCGAGCAATCGCACCGCCGTCGGCGGCTTCAGGAGTGACGTGAATGGCTGCAGGAACCTTGCCGGAGGCGCCTGAGAGCCGCCCATCCGTGACAAGCGCGACCTTCAGGCCACGATCTTGAAGTGAGCCAAGCGGCGGCATCAGCTTGTGCAGCTCCGGCATGCCGTTGGCCTTGGGGCCCTGGAATCGCACCACCGCAACCAAATCGCCTGCGAACTCACCCGCAGCGAACGCCTTTTGCAGATCGTCCTGGGAATGGAAGACGCGTGCAGGAGCTTCGATGATATGGCGCTCGGTCGCGACTGCAGATGTCTTGATGACGGCGCGTCCGAGATTGCCGTTGAGAACCCTAAGACCGCCTGTTGCGTGGAACGGATCGGCAATTCCTCGAAGCACGGCAGGATCGCCACTTGCGACCGGTCCGTCGTGCCACGTTAATGCTCCGTCGGCATCGAGCGCCGGCTCCTGCAGGTAGGCGTCGAGTCCATCGCCGCAGACGGTCAGGACGTCGCGGTGCAGAAGCCCCGCCGCCAGCAATTCCCGTATCAACATGCTCATCCCACCGGCAGCATGAAAATGATTCACATCTGCCGAGCCGTTGGGATAGATGCGCGCGATCAGCGGGATCACCTGCGCGAGGTCGGCGAAATCGTCCCAGGTGAGCATGAGTCCAGCTGCGGCAGCCATGGCAACCAGATGCAGCGTCAGGTTGGTCGAGCCGCCGGTCGCGTGCAGTCCGACGATGCCGTTGACGAAAGCGCGCTCGTCGAGCATGCGGCCGATCGGGGTATATTGATTGCCGAGCGAGGTGATGTTCAATGCCCGTTTGGTGGCCGCGCGAGTCAGCGCATCGCGCAAGGGCGTGTTCGGGTTCACGAAGGATGCGCCCGGCAACTGCAGGCCCATGATTTCCATCAGCATCTGGTTGGTATTCGCCGTACCGTAGAAGGTGCAGGTCCCGGCGCCGTGATAGGCCTGCGCTTCGGCCTCCAGGAGAGCTTCGCGACCGAGCTTTCCTTCCGCGTAGGCCTGCCGGATTTTTGACTTGGCGTCGTTGCCCAGGCCCGAGGTCATCGGACCGGATGGAATGAATACCGCGGGCAAATGCCCGAACGAGAGCGCGCCGATGACAAGACCCGGCACGATCTTGTCGCAAATGCCGAGAAACACCGCGGCATCGAAGGTTTGATGCGACAGCGCGACTGCAGTGGACAAGGCGATGACGTCCCGCGAAAACAGCGAGAGCTCCATCCCCGATTCGCCTTGCGTGATGCCGTCGCACATCGCCGGAACGCCGCCGGCGACCTGGGCAACGCCACCTGCTGCGCGCGCGCTCTGGCGGATCAAATCAGGGAAACGCTCGTAGGGCTGATGAGCCGACAGCATGTCGTTGTAAGCCGTGACAATTCCGAGACTGGGAACGCGGCCATCCTGCATCAGCTTCTTGTCGTGCGCCCCGCAAGCCGCAAAGGCGTGGGCCTGATTGGCGCATCCCAATCGCCGCCGTACCGGTGTGGTGGCCGCTGCCGCGATGCGGTCGAGATAACGTGCGCGGCTGTCGTGGCTGCGGCGAGCAATGCGATCCGTCACCTCGGCGACCCGTGCATTGACCCTTGCATCGATCTTCATACAAGCCTCCTGTTTGCGAATTGTCCGTCTGCAATGCCTGGCTCTGCGCCATCGGCGCGGCTACGCCGCTCGAGCGGACGGGACCCGCTGCCGATGTCCGGCAGGCGCTGACGGCAACGGGAGCGAAAGAGTTCGATCTCTGAACGGATCAGGGATCATGGGCCGTCCTCCGCCCATGTTCGGCCATCGCGTTCGATCAAGGCGACGGCGGCGGAGGGGCCCCAGCTGCCGGCGACATAGGGGCGGGGGGGCTCATTCATCTGGCTCCACGCCTGACGGATCGGATCGATCCAGCACCATGCTGCTTCGACCTCGTCCCGGCGCATGAACAATGTGGCGTTCCCGCGGACCACGTCCATCAACAACCGTTCGTAGGCGTCCGGCACCGAGACGTCGAATGCTTCCGCAAAGCTCATGTCGAGGGGGGTATATTGCAACCGCATGCCCCCCGGCCCGGGCTCCTTGATCATGAGCCACAGCTTGATTCCCTCGTCCGGCTGCAGGCGGATCACGAGTCGGGTCTGCAAAGCTTTTCCCGACTCCGAATTGAAGATCGAATGAGGGACCTTCCGGAAAGTCACGACAATCTCGGAGCTGCGTTGTTGCAGCCGCTTTCCGGTGCGCAGGTAGAAGGGAACGCCGGTCCAGCGCCAATTCGCAACCGCCACCTTGAGCGCCACGAAAGTCTCGGTCGTACTCTGGCGATTGGCGATCTCGTCGGTGTAGCCTGGAACCGCTATGCCGTTGCATGCGCCGGCTCGGTATTGACCCGGCACCGTCAGGACCGCTGCGTTTGTATCGTCGATACGCTCAAGCGACTTGAGAACCTTGAGCTTCTCATCGCGAACGGCGGCGGCTTCGAGCGAATATGGCGGTTCCATCGCGACGAGACACAACAGCTGCAACAGATGGTTCTGCACCATATCGCGCAGGGCGCCCGACTCGTCGTAGTAAGCGCCGCGTTCCTCCACGCCAATGGATTCGGCGACCGTGATCTGCACATGGTCGATGTGGGCGGCATTCCACAGCGGCTCGAACAGCGCGTTGGCAAAGCGCAGCGCCATAAGATTCTGTACCGTCTCCTTGCCGAGATAGTGGTCGATCCGGTAGACGCGCTCCTCCGGGAAAATCTTGCCGACGGTTTGATTGAGCCGGACCGCGGACTCAACATCCTTGCCGATCGGCTTCTCGATCACGATGCGAGAATCGCCTTTTGCAAGACCGTAACGACCCAGTCTCTCGCAGATCGGTCCGAACAGATGCGGTGCAGTCGCTAGATAATGGACCTGGATGCGTTCGGCGTACTTCGACAAAGCGGCCGCAAGATCGGTCCACCCGTTCTCGCCTTCTGCGTCGGCGGCCACGTAGTCGAGGCGCGCCAGGAAGCGATCGAGTTCGGGTCCGGTCGTTTTCGATTCCGGCACATGTTCCAGGATCGCAGAGCGCACCATTGCAAGGAATTCATCCCGGGGCATTGGGCCGCGGGCAACGCCGAAAATGGTCGCCGCATCGGGGAGCTGGCCCGCAAAATCGCGACGAAACAGCGCCGGCAAGAGCTTGCGGCGCGCAAGATCGCCCGTCGCTCCGAAGACGGTCAGGACAAAGGGAGCCACCGGGATCGCGCGGCTTTTCATGCGCGCCCCTGCCTCAATTCGAACCGATCCGATGCTGCCATCTTGCATTCGTCAGCCTCTCAGACGTGGACTCAGACTTGCTGTGACGTCGGCCGCAGTCGGCAGATCGGCGCCACTGCGGGAGACGGTGATGGCGGCGGCCGTCGTCGCATAAGCGAGCAGGTCGCAAATCGTCGACGGCTCGAGCGTCTCGATCGCCTCGGGATGTAGCCTTCCGGTCTTTGCGAGTTGCGCGAGCAGTGCCGCGTGGAAAGTATCGCCAGCGCCCACAGTGTCGCGCACGACGACCGGGCACCCCGGCACCGAAACGCTACCTCTTGCGGAAAAGGCGGTTGCTCCCTTCGCGCCCTCGGTCACCACCACCAGGCCCGCCCCGCAGTTGAGCCAGTAGGCGGCGGCATCGGCGATCGAGACACGGCCACCCCATGCAATGCGGATGTCCTCGTCACTTGCCTTGATCATCGTGGCCGTCCGGTAGAAGCGTTCCGCAGCGGCGGCCCAGCTTTCCAGATCGCCGACGACGGTCGGACGTAGATTCGGATCGACGCTGATGACGCGACGCCGGTGCTCGCGTTGGGCAAGCGCGGCAAATGTGGAGCCCACCGGTTCAACCGCCATGGAATAGGAGCCGAAGGTCAACGCCTGAATATCGTCCGGCAGCGTTGCGGGAAGATCGGCAAGCCGAAGCGAACGATCCGCCGCGCCCTCGCCATGGAACGCGTAGTTCGGCTGACCTTCATCGGTTGTCGCCACGACCGAAATCGTGGACAGCCGATCGGTGCGCACGAGAAAGCGATCGTCCACTCCTTCGCGTGCGAGCCCGTCCGCGAGGAACGCGCCGAACTGATCGCGCGAGATACCACCGAGAAAGGCCGTTTCAACGCCAAGCCGGGCGAGGCCGATCGCGACATTGAAAGGAGAGCCTCCGGCAACAGCGCGGGCCGACATTTCCGCTTCGTCGCGCGCCTTCATAAACAGATCGATGAGCGCTTCGCCGCACACGAGAATCATGATGCCGCGACCATGTTGATCGAAACAATCATCAAGGCCGTTCGGCGCAAGCCGCGAAGGGCATCTCCGTCAGGGGCGATCATACGCTGGGGGAGGGGAGCCATTCCGTTGACCATGCTCACTCCTTGAAGAGCACGTCGTAATCGCGAGCGAATGCCGCGAGCAACGGCAGCGCCGCGCCGCCAATCGCGCGCGCATCCCGCCCGATCGAGCCCTCCACCACTACGGCGTCGGTGAGGCCCTGGCGGTCCATGCGCGCCCAATATTCATTGGTGCGCGAAACGAGGCGCCGGCGCACATCGACCGGAAAGGCCCCGTCGATGATGATGGCTTCGAAGTCGATGACTGCCAGCGATGCGGCGATCGCCTGCGCCAGGGCCTCGGCGGCCTCCGCAATCCAGGCTTCGAGCGGCTCGTCGAAGCTCGACCAGTCGTCGGGCGAGAGCCAGATATCGGTACCGTGTCGACCAGCGGCGATCAGTCGTCGCTCCAGCCGGTAGATGGAGGCGGTGCGGATCAGCTGTTGAAGGCTTGTCGCGCCGTTTTCCTCGCGCCGCATGATCGGCATGGAGCCGAGCGCGCCGGCGTTGCCGCTGCGGCCCGGGAAGAGACTGCCGTTGAGGGCGATGCCGCCCCCGACGAATGCGCCGACGTAGAAATATGCGAAGTCGCGATAAGCTGCGCCGGCACCGAAGTTTAGTTCGGCCGCGCATGCCGATGTTGCGTCGTTGCAGACGCGCACCGGCCATGAGCCGAAGTGGCGCGAGAGCTCGGCGGCAACGTTGAAGTCACGCCACTTTCCCAGCAGGCCCGGCGGCGTTTGCAGATCCGCTTCCCAGTTCCACAACTCGAAGGGCATTGCGACGCCAATGCCGCTGATTCTGCCTTGCTGGGCTTCAGGCAATGCTGCGAGCAGATCCGGCATCTCGCGTTCTACAAACGCCATGATGTCTTCGGGCAGGGGGAAGGAATAAATCGTGCGGCGCCTCGCGCGGATGCTGCCAATGAAATCCATCAGCACCAGATCGGAACTGCGCCGGCCGATCACCAGACCGAGTCCGAAGGCACCGTCCGGGTTGAGCGAATAAGGAACAGAAGGCTGGCCGATGCGGCCGCGCTGCGGTTCGCCCGCGAGCAGCAGGCCATCAGCCTCCAGCCGGTTGATGATCACGGTTGTCGTCTGGGTGGAAAGACCGGTCAGGCGCGCGATCTCGACCTTGGCGAGACTGCGATGGCGCCGAATGAGGGACAGGATCAGGCGCTCGTTATAGAGCCTCACGCCCGACTGGGTCGTGCCGCGGCTCCCGCCCGACAAGGCGGCCGGGAGATTCCCCGCAAGCGGTGCTGTTTCGTCCATCCTCGGCTCCCCAAACTCCGTGGTCATTTGCCGTCGCCGTGGTCTTATGGCCCATCCTGGGCGGTTGCTCGTGACAATGTACGAATCCGGTGGCCGGAGTCAATTAATAAATCGGGATGATTTATTTATTGACAGAACCGTTCTCGTCCTTCTAGGATCATCAGAACGCGGTCCAACCGCGGCCAACAAATGTTCCACGGGAGGGAATAAATGCGTCAACCATTCGGACTATTCGCTGCGCTCGTGCTCGCTCTGGGCGCCACCGGCGCCTCCGCTGCCGACAAGCCGATCGTCGGCCTCATCACTAAGACCAATACCAACCCGTTCTTCGTGAAGATGAAGGCGGGCGCCGAGGAGGCGGCCAAGTCGAATGACGTTGAGCTGCGCTCCTTCGCCGGCAAAGTCGACGGCGACAACGAGAGTCAGGTCGCAGCGATCGAGAACCTGATCGCGGCCGGCGCCAAGGGCATCCTGATCACGCCGAACGACTCCCGCGCCATCGTGCCGGCCGTCGAGAAGGCGCGCGCTGCTGGCATTGTGGTCATTGCTCTCGATACGCCGCTCGATCCCGCGACTGCGGCGGACGCGACCTTTGCCACCGACAATTTCCTGGCCGGTCAGATGATCGGGCAGTGGGCTGCCAAGATGCTGGGGCCCAAGGCGGTGTCCGCGAAGATCGCGCTGCTGGACCTCAACGTGAACCAGATCTCGGTTGATGTCGCCCGCGATCAGGGTTTCCTCAAGGGCTTCGGTATCGATCTCGGCAATCCCGCCAAGATTGGTGACGAGAAGGACGCGCGCATCGTCGGACATGATGTGACGCTCGGCAGCGAGGAAGGCGGTCGCAAGGCGATGGAAAATCTGCTGCAGAAGGATCCGGGCATCTCGCTGGTCTACACCATCAACGAGCCGGCGGCGGCGGGTGCCTACGAGGCGCTGCGTTCGGTCGGCCGCGACAAGGACGTGCTGATCGTTTCCGTGGACGGCGGCTGCCCCGGCGTGCGCAATGTGAAGGACGGCGTCATCGGCGCCACCTCCATGCAGTTTCCGCTGCTGATGGCTGCGAAGGGCGTCGAGGCGGTGAAGGTCTACGCCACGGGCGGCGGCAAGCCCAAGGCGTCGCCCGGCATGGACTTCCTCAACACCGGCGTCGAACTCGTCACCGACAAGCCGGCCGCCGATCTGCCGTCGATCGACAGCGCGGCCGCATTGAAGAAGTGCTGGGGCTGATCCCCAAAGCGTTCCCCTGACAAGGCAGGCGCCCGGAGGACGGGCGTCTGAGAATAACGCAAACGTTTGCTCCGAACCTGGCTCGGTACGCAAGAGGAAACCGGCGATGACCGATATCGGAAATGCCCACCCTGGTGGTCAGGCCTTCGAGCTCGTGCTCGACAAGAGCGAAAACCGCGTGGCCGAATTCGAGGTCCGCGCGAAGTCACCCCTGCAGAAGCTGCAGCACCTTCTCCACGCCAATCCCACGGCCGTGCCGGCGATCGTGCTCCTGCTCAGCGTCGCGGCGTTCGGATTCACCGTCGGCTCGCGCTTTCTGTCGCTGTTCAACCTGTCGCTGATCATTCAGCAGGTTACCATCATCGGCGTGATCGGGGTTGCCCAGACGCTGATCGTCATCACGGCCGGCATCGATCTGTCGGTCGGGGCCGTCATGGTGCTGTGCTCCGTGATCATGGGCAAGCTTGCGATCGCAACAGGGCTCGCGGCGCCGCTGGCGCTCCTCATCGGTCTTGCCGTGGGTGCGGGTTGCGGGGCCATGAACGGCGTGCTGGTGACGCGCCTCAAGCTGCCGCCCTTTATCGTCACGCTCGGGACCTGGTCGATCTTCTTCGCCCTCAATCTCTGGTACTCGGCCTCCGAGACCATCCGCTCGCAGGAAGTGGCGAAGACCGCTCCGCTGCTGCAGGCACTTGGAACGCCGGTGGATGTCTTCGGCGCCCGCTTCACCTACGGCTCCTTTTTCATGCTGGGGCTCGTGGCCTTCATCTGGTTCGTGCTGAACCGCACAGCCTTCGGACGCCACCTCTATGCGGTGGGCGACGATCCCGATGCTGCCCGGCTTGCCGGTATCCGGACCGGCCGCATCCTCTTCGCCGTCTATGTGATCGCTGGCACGATCTGCGCGCTCGGCGCCTGGGCGCTGATCGGGCGCATCGGCTCGATCAGCCCGCAGGCCGGCCAGACCGCCAATCTCGACAGTATCACGGCGGTGGTGGTCGGCGGCGCCAGCCTGTTCGGCGGCCGGGGCTCGATCATCGGCACGCTGATCGGCGCCTTGATCGTCGGCGTATTCCGCAACGGGTTGGCACTGTCCGATGTAGACGTACTCTGGCAGGAATTCGCCGTCGGCTGGCTGATCATTGTTGCTGTGGCCCTCGATCAATGGATCCGCAAGGTGTCGGCATGAGCATCGCATCCAACACATCCAACACTCTTCAGCCGCTTCTGCAGGCGCGCGGCCTCGTCAAGCGCTATGGTCGCGTGACGGCGCTCGATGACGCCGATTTCGATCTCTACCCCGGCGAAATCCTCGCCGTCATTGGAGACAATGGCGCGGGAAAGTCCTCGCTGATCCGCGCGCTCTCCGGAGCACTCACTCCCAACGCGGGCGAGATCAGGCTCGATGGCAAGCCCGTCGCGTTCCGCTCGCCTCTCGATGCGCAGGCTGCAGGCATCGAGACCGTGTATCAGACGCTTGCGCTGTCCCCGAGTCTATCGATCGCCGACAACATGTTCCTTGGGCGCGAATTGCGCCGGACGGGGCCGCTCGGCACGGTCTGCCGCATGCTCGATCGCAAGGCCATGCAGCGCATCGCCCGCGAAAAGCTCACGGAGCTCGGGCTCATGACCGTGCAGAGCATCAATCAGCGCGTCGAGACACTGTCGGGAGGCCAACGCCAGGGCGTGGCGGTGGCGAGGGCCGCGGCCTTCGGTTCGCGCGTGGTGATCCTGGACGAACCGACTGCGGCGCTCGGGGTCAAGGAATCCCGTCGTGTGCTCGAATTGATCCTCGACGTGCGGCGGCGAGGTCTGGCGGTCGTCTTGATCAGCCACAACATGCCGCACGTGTTCGAGATCGCGGATCGTATTCACATCCATCGGCTCGGCCGGCGGCTCACCGTGATCGATCCCAAATCCTATACGATGTCGGATGCCGTTGCCTTCATGACCGGCGCGCGGGCACCGGTCGAAGCAGCAGCCTGATCGGTCCGCCATCCCGATCGAATTGTCCTGGCTGACCCTCTCGGCGGCATCGTGATGCCTCCTCACCCGGCCAGGACGCGGACGGTCCCGTGAACACGGGCGCTACCCCCGGCTTCGGTCGGCGCATCCGCGTGCAGAAGGCAGGGGACACCCATGTCATCGCCTTGCACCACTTCGATGCTGTCTGCGCCGGCAATGCCGAGATCGCGGAGATAGGCGACAAGGGCTGCAGCGGCAGCTCCCGTGGCCGGATCCTCGTAAACGCCGCCGGCAGCGAACGGATTGCGCGCGTGGTAGCGCGAGGGACTCTCCGCCTGGATCAGGCTGATCGTCGTCAAACGCCAGTCGCGCATCAGTTTGGCGCCGGCCGGCAAGTCGTATTTCATCGCGGCCAGGCGCTGACGGTCGCGGATCGCGAGCAGCAGGTGACGTGCGCCAGCTTCGATGATCGCCGGAGGGAAGCGGTCGTCGAGGTCGGCCTGCGACAGCGCAAAGAGGTCGAGCGACCAATCGAGTAGCTCCGGCGGCGCGGGCTGATTCCGGGTAGGCGCCGATTGAAGAGCCGCGCTGAGACCACGCGCGGTGCGAAAACCCTCGACGATCGCCGTGCCGCCGTTCAGTTCAAGCGTGATCGGCCCGCTTTCACCCCTCTGAGCCAGAGCCGCGCCCAGTGCGATCGTCGCGTGGCCGCAAAACGGTACTTCCGCCTCGGGGGCGAAATAGCGGACGCGATAGCCCTTGGCAGTCGGTGCCGCAAAAACCGTCTCTGAATAGCCGACCTCTGCAGCCAGCCTCTGCATGTCGCCAGCTTCCGGCAGCACATCGCAGATCACCACGCCGGCGGGATTGCCGCCCTGATCGTCACGCGTGAATGCCGCAAGCCGTTGCACGTCCATGTCGATACTCCTCGCCATAAGCTCGATGGGTTTGGTTTCGTAGCGATAGTGACGCCTCAGCGCCACCCGAGCGCCGGCGCGACATGCTTCAGGATCGCTTCGATTGCGTGGGCGCAGTAGGCGACGCCCAGCTGGTTGGGGATCGTCAGCAGCAGCGTATCGGCCTCCATGATGGCCTCGTCCTTGCGGAGCTGCTCGATCAGGACATCTGGCTCGGCGGCATAGCTGCGGCCGAAGATCGCGCGCGTCTGCGGGTCGATGAATCCGATCTGGTCCTCGGATTCGCCGCCACGCCCGAAATAGGCGCGATCGCGATCATCCATCAGCGCGAAGATGCTGCGGCTGACCGAGACGCGCGGCTCGCGGGCGTGGCCGGCCTCCTTCCAGGCGGCCCGGTAGGCGCGAATCTGCGCGGCCTGCTGCACGTGGAAGGCTTCGCCCGTCTCGTCGTTCTTCAGCGTCGAGCTTTGCAGGTTCATGCCGAGCCTGGCCGCCCAGACGGCGGTGGCGTTCGAGCCGGCGCCCCACCAAATGCGCTCGCGCAGGCCGTCGGAATGTGGCTCGAGGCGGAGCAGGCCGGGCGGGTTTGGAAACATCGGATGCGGATTGGGTTTTGCAAAACCCTCGCCGCGGAGGAGGTCGAGGAAAACCTCGGCATGACGCCGGCCCATGTCGGCGTCATCGGCGCCTTCGGCCGGCTGATAACCAAAGTAGCGCCAGCCATCGATCACCTGCTCGGGCGAGCCGCGGCTGATGCCGAGCTGTAGCCGTCCGCCGGCGATCAGGTCGGCGCTACCTGCGTCCTCCGCCATGTAGAGCGGATTCTCGTAGCGCATGTCGATGACGGCCGTGCCGATTTCGATACGGCTGGTCCTCGCGCCCACTGCCGCCAGCAGCGGAAATGGCGAAGCAAGCTGGCGTGCGAAATGATGGACGCGAAAATAGGCCCCGTCCGCGCCCAGCTCCTCGGCGGCGACGGCGAGCTCGATGGATTGCAGCAGCGTATCCTCGGCCGAGCGGGTCTGCGATTGCGGCGAGGGCGTCCAGTGCCCGAACGAGAGAAATCCCGTCTTTTTCATGGCGTTAATCTAGTGATGTCCCGATTGGTTTGCGATGGGCATTCTGAACATGGCGAAGACTCGAGATTTGCCCGTCTGCGCCCGGCATCCGCGAGCGGAGCGTCACCGGATGATGACGTTCGAACCTTGTACTGGCTGCTATCGTCTAATGAGGCAACCAATGTTTCCCAGTGACAAGGCAATGTTCGACCGAAACTACCGCCAGCGACTTGAAGCTGATCTTGCGCAGTGGGAAGCCGATGGCGTGATCGCGCCGGCGGCCGCCGCCAGCATCCGCAATGTGCTTCCGCCGCTCTCCTCCGGCATCAACATTGCCGTGGTCGTGGCCATCGTCGGCGGCCTGCTGATCGCAGCCGCATTCCTTGCCTTCGTCGCCGCCCACTGGACGGAGCTTGCGCGCCTGTTGCGGTTCGCAATTCTCATCGCCGGCATGATTGTTGCCGGCGGTCTCGGGGCGTGGTTCGCACACACGCAGCGGCCGGTTCTCGCCGATCTCTGCGCCGGCATCGGCGCGATCATCTTCGGCGCCGGCATCGCTTTGGTTGGTCAGATGTACCATCTGGGCGGGGACTTTGCCGGCGGCATGCTGCTGTGGTCGATCGGTGCGCTTGCGGCGGCGCTGCTGACCGGCTCGCGCGGCGCGCTTGCGGTCGGGCTCGCGGCCGCCTGCATATGGAGCTGCATGCGTGTCTATGATACGCCCGACGCCCTGCATCTGCCGTTCGCGGTGGTTTGGCTCGTCGCCGCGGGTCTCGCGCTTGCCTGGAACTCGCGCGTGGCCGCTCATCTCGTCGCGCTTGCCGTGCTGCCGTGGTGGATCGTGGCAGCGCTTGGCTTTGGTTTCGACAATCCTCAGCCGTCATTCGTTCTCGCTGACGGCGCGGCGTTGCTGTTCGGTGGCGGGCTTGCGATCGCAGCAGTGCCCTCGCAAAGGGCGCTCCGCTTCGGAGGCGTTTTGTCGGCCTATGGGGCATTTTCGCTGGCCGTCGTTGCCGTCCTCGAGGTGACGACTGTCGATGATATCTTCCGTCTCGAGCCCGGCTCTGCCACTGCACAACCGCTGTGGGCCATCATGTGCGGGATCGCAGGCGCGATCCTCGCGTTTGCATCCGCCGGGATCACGAAGCGGATGGGTGAGGCCTTCGCAGGATGCGCGATCGCCCTCGTCCTGGTCGCTGCCCCCCTGTGGTGGGCGTCTCGGGCAGGCGAGCCATGGCTGGCCTATGCCGCTCTCCTTTGCGCCATGCTTGGCCTTGTCGTCTCCGGCATGCTCGATGCGGTACGCCCGCGGATCGTCGCGGGCTGGCTCGGGATCGCCGGCGTCATCGCTGGCATCACCTGGGTGGTGAAGGGCTCATTGCTGCGCCGCTCGGCCTTTCTTGCTGCAGCCGGCGTCATTGCTGTTGCATTTGCGACGGTCCTGGACCGCGCGCTGTCGAGGACCGACGAATGATCGAGGCCCTGGCTCCTCTCGCCGTGTTCTGGCGGCGCATCCCGAAAGCCGTGCTGTTCGGCGCGGCCATCCTGATTCAGTGTGCGCTGCTGATCGTGATGGTCGTCGATCGCATGCAGATCTTGCGCGATGGCACCGAGGTGACCTTGCAGACGCGGCCTGTCGATCCCCGCGACCTCTTGCGCGGCGACTATGTCGTGCTCGGCTACGATATCTCGCAATTGCCGGCGGGCGCGCTCGCCAATCAACCGGCCGCCGCGCGCAATCCCATCGTGTTCGTCAAGCTCGCGCCCAATGCCGACGGCCTCTACGAGGCGGTCTCGGTGCACACTGAGGCGGTGGCAGTTACCCCTCCCGAAGTGCTGATCCGCGGCCGCGTCAATTACGGCGCATCCTGCGGCTCAGGCCGGCGCGCCTTCTGCGACAAGCTCGCGATCTCCTACAATCTCGAAAGCTATTTCGTGCCCGAAGGCGAGGGCAGAAAGCTCGAACAAGCCCGCAACCAGAAGAAGCTGCGGGTCGGCGCAGCTGTGTTGCCGTCGGGCCGTGCCGCCATCAAGCGGCTGCTGCTCGACGGCGAACCGGTCTATGACGAGCCGTGGTTCTAGCCGTCGATCAATCCGGTCACATCTTCAATGCGCGGCGCATGACGTCCCAGACGCGTGGTTCCATCGATTGCGCCACGTTGAAGCGCATGAAGCGCGAAGCCGTTTGCGACACGCTGAACACGTTGCCCGGCGCGAGCACCGCGTCTTCGGCCAGGGCCGCGCGCGCGACTTGCGTCGAATCCAGTCCGTCCGGCAGGCGGCACCACAGAAAGAATCCGCCACGCGGCATCAGCCAGGGTTCGAGCCCGAGCGCGCCGAGCTTTCGCGCCACCTCGCGCCGGGTGCGCGTGAGCTTTTGCCTGAGCTCGTCCATGTGCTTGCGGTAGGTGCCGCCCGCGAGCACCTTCGCGATCACCTCGGTTGCGGCCGGGCTCGGGCCGCCGAAGCTGGTTGCGACCTGGAGGTCGACGAGATGCTCGATCCAGTCGGCGCGCGCGGCGATATAGCCGCAGCGCACCGAAGCGGAGAGCGTCTTGGAAAAGCTGCCGATACGGATGACGTTGGTGAGGCCGTCGAGCGCGGCAAGGCGCGGCGAACGTTCTGATTCGAAATCGGCAAAGATATCGTCCTCGATGATTGCCAGGTCATGTGCAGCGGCGACGCTCAGCACGCGATGCGCCGTTTGCAACGACAGCGTCGCGCCGGTCGGGTTGTGGAGTGCGGAATTGGTGATGTAGAGGCGCGGTCGCTCCGCGGCGAGGATCGCCTCGAAGCGCGCGACGTCCGGGCCCGACGGCGTGTAGGGCACGCCAATGATCTTCACCTGATGCGCACGCAGTAGCGCGCGAAAATTGAAGTAGCAGGGATCATCGACCAGCACGGTGTCGCCGGGCCGCAGCAGGAAGCGGCAGACGAGGTCGGTGGCTTGCGTCCCCGAGCCCGTGAGCAGGAGCTGGTCGACCGAGGCCTCGATGCCGTCCTCGGCAAAGCGGGCCAGCAGATAGCGGCGCAGCGCAAGCGAGCCGCGTGTAGAGCCGTAGTCGGCAAGCAGGCTGTCATCGCTCCGGGCGAGCGCTCGGAAGGCGCGCCGCAAGGCGGCCTCCGGCATCCAGTCCGCCGGCAGCCAGCCGCAGCCCGGCTTGAGCGTCGTGGAATCCGCATCGAGCGATTGCCGTGAGACCCAGAACGGATCCACGGCGCGGTCGCGGCGCGGCTCGACACCGGTGAGCGCGAGCGGCGGCATGGTTGTCGCAGAGACGTAGAAGCCGGAGCCGCGCCGCGCCCGGATCAATCCTTCAGCCGCCAGGCGATCATAGGCGTCCACCACGGTGGAGGGCGAAACGCCCATGCTCGCGGCGAGCTTGCGGATCGACGGCAGGCGGTCGCCGGGGACAAGCGCGCGGCCCGCGACCTTGGCGCGGATGGTGCTCATCACGTCAGTGGTGCGCGCCCCGCCGCGGCCTCTGGTTTGCGTCAGTCTATCCAAGTGTATGGGCTTCCATACCGGTACAGTTTGGCCAGATTGTATGGGATTGTGGCTGGTTTCGCCACCGTCAAAAGGCCAGGGTCGCTCACGGGAAAGCGAGGCGACATGCAATCGGCCGGCAACGGATGGGGTAACGGACTTCTGGGCGTCGTCATCTTCAGCGGCTCGCTGCCGGCGACGCGCGTCGCAGTCGGCAGCTTCTCCGCGATCTTCCTGACCTCGGCGCGCGCGGTGATCGCCGCACTGTTAGGGGCGGCGCTGCTTGCCCTGCTTCGTCAGCAAAGACCCGCGCGAAAAGACCTTGCCTCGCTCGCCATCGTCTCGCTCGGCGTCGTGGTCGGCTTCCCGCTGCTGACAGCGCTGGCGCTTCTGCACATCACGTCGGCGCATTCGATCGTCTTCGTCGGCCTGTTGCCGCTTGCGACCGCAATCTTCGCCGTGCTGCGCGGCGGTGAGTGCCCGCGCTTGCCGTTCTGGCTGTTCTCGATCCTCGGCAGCGCGACGGTCGCTGGCTTTGCGCTATCGGGCGGCGGCGCGGGCTCGCTCACCGGCGATCTCCTGATGGTTGCCGCGATCCTGCTCTGCGGCCTCGGCTATGCCGAAGGCGCGACGCTGTCGCGCCGGCTCGGCGGCTGGCAGGTCATCTCATGGGCGCTCATCCTCGCACTGCCATTGATGCTGCCCGTCGCGATCATGTCGCTGCCGCTGACATGGGACGGCATCGGCGCGCCGGCCTGGATCGGCCTGGCTTACGTCTCCGTCTTCAGCATGTTCGTCGGCTTCGTATTCTGGTACCGCGGCCTTGCGATCGGCGGCACCGCCAGCATCAGCCAGCTACAACAGCTTCAGCCCTTCTTCGGCCTCGCACTCGCCGGCCTCGTCCTGCATGAGCCGGTGGCGTGGAGCATGATCGCGGCGACCGCGCTCGTGGTCGTCTGCGTCGCGTTCGCGCGGCGGTTTGCGTGAGGCTGATGCCTCACCTCTGTCCCATCACCGTCCGCGTGCCTTCATTCGGGCGGCCGCCATCCGGTGTCATTGCAGTGCGATCAACGTTGATCTGAATCAACGCCCGTTCCGCAACTCTGGGTCTCATTGCATGAGGAGAGTTATCTCCTTGATGCATCGCATGCCCTATTTCGCAATGCCTGGAGCGGATAAGGATTCGAACTGGCTGCCCGCACCCGCCGGCAGGTTCATTCTGATGCTGCGAATGTATTGGCCGAACGAGAAAGCGCCTTCGATTATCAACGGCAGCTGGTCTCCGCCGGTCGCCAGGAAGATGATCGCAAAGGACCGGCAAGCGGAAGTCATGGAGGAGCAGATCAAGGTTTAGTCAGACCCAAGGGAGGTCAAGATGAAGATTGCGCTGCTGTCGGCGGCACTCCTCGGAGGCCAATTGGTGATGCCCGTTTCTGATCGCGTTCCTCATTTGAATGTGGAGGTACTGTGCAAGGGCACAGCGGCCGATGACAAGGCGAACGGCATCGCTTTGGGGCAGAGTTTCGACAACTGCATGAGCGATGAAACGAAGGCTCAGCAGCAGCTGGTTGCCCTTTGGTCGGCAAATGCCGGTCCTGTTCGTGATCGCTGCGAAAAGGAGGCTACTTCAATTGCCTTCGCTCAAAGCTACGTTGATCTCCTTACTTGTATCCAGGAAGGCGACCCCGCGAGTCCGCCGTCCGGAGCCTCGCCAAACCGAGCAAGCAAGAAGCGAGACGCGAAGTAGGTCTGTCGAACCAACAAAGGAGGCTGTCATGCAATCCAGAACAAAACTGTGGTTGGCCGGCGCCGTTATTGCCTGCGCAGCAATAAGCTCGGTGCAGTGGGCAGATGATGGGCTTTCATTCTCGATTCAGAGCGCTCAGGCTCGGGTAGGGCGGCCAGCGACGCCAGTAAGTGTCGCCGGCGTCGCGCGTCGAACGACGCGCCGTGCCGTCGTTGGCGGAGCTGCCGTAGGTGCAGCGGCCGCTGGGGCCGCGGTAGCGGCGCCAGCTTGCGCCCGCGTGCTGGTCAATGGCGTGTGGGTCTGTCGTTAGGCGAACGATTTTTCCTTGTGAGGTGATCGCAACGACCGCGCTCGCGGTCGTATGCGTCGCCTTTGCGCGAGGGTTTGGGTGATCGGCAAGCGGAGAAGGGCGCGGGGAGCCGCAGTACCCTTCAAAGACGTGGCCCGCCCAACGTAGGAGTAGCCCGCGCGGGAAGCTCTTCGAAGGCCTCGTCATTTCCGCTTCTGAATCTCGGCATGCTCGCGATTGCGCGACTAGCTCGGCTTCATGACGGCGGGGCTGAACGACGACCTTGCGAATTTCTTCAGCGGCATCGGCTTGCCGAACAGATAGCCTTGCACGAGATCGAAGCCGATCTCGTTGGCGGCGACGAGATCGGCGCGGGTTTCGATGCCTTCGGCGACGCTGCGCGCGCCGTAATCGCGGGCGAGCTCGACAATGTGACGGCACACGTTGCGCTTCAGCGCATCGTTGCTGCTGCCGGTGACGAAGTGCCGGTCGGCCTTGAGCTTGACGAAGGGAAACCGGTCGAGGCCCATCAGCTCCGGCCAGTTGGTGCCGACATTGTCGATCGCGAGCCCGATGTTGTGGAAGCGCACCTCGGAGGCGACCTCGAGCAGCAGGTCGAGATCCCCGATCACCTCGTCGCTCGCGATCTCGATCGTCAACCCGCCGAAGGCGGGATGGGCGGGCATGCGCCGGCAGAGATCGCGCACGGCTTGTCCCTCGCGCAGGAACGAGGCCGGCAGGTTGATCGAGAGATCGACCGGGCTCTGCCGCTCCAGGAGATAGTGCCAGTCCTGCAGGGCGCGTTCGATCACGAACTCGGACAGTTCGCGAAAATGCGGATCGCGCTCCTCCGGAATGAAATAGGCCGGCGGCACCACCCCCCAGGTCGGATGTCGCATCCGCACCAGCGCCTCGGCGCCGCAGCGGATCAGTGTGCGTGCGTCGATCTTCGGCTGGTACCAGAGCTCGAGCCAGCCCGCGTGCAAGGCTTCGCCGACATGCACGGCGGGGCTCGGCGCCGGCTCGTCCGGCAGCAGCATCGCGATGCGGTCGCGCAGCGTCTCGGCGGCAAAGGGCGTCGTCAGGGGCGGCAGCATGGCAAGGCCATATTCCTCGCCGACCTGCTGCACCGCCTTCACGATGATCGACTCGCGCGCGCCGACAGCCAGCACCTTGCCGCCGAACTCCTCGCGCACCAGCGCCTCCAGAAATTTTCCCGGTTCGATGCCGTCGGCGGCGATGCCGAGCAGGATCAAATCGGGAAGCTCTGCGGCGAGCACGCCTCGCAGCTCGTCGGCATTGCCGCATTCGCTGGTGACGAAGCCGAGATCCTCGAGCACCTCGCTCAAGAAGGCACGCAGGTGCCGCTTGCCGTCAGCCACGCAAGCGCGAGGCGTTACCTTCCGCCGTCCGAAGGTTACAGTCTTCCGTCCGGCGAGCTCGCCCAGCCCCTCGTCCATCGCACACCACTCCCGTTCCGTGACAGCTTCATAACGGTGGGTGCGGCTCCAAATATGGAGAGCTTCAGCATCATTGTTGAATTATTTGGGTAACGTTAAAGCCCTCACCATATGTAAAATTGTATGGATCCTGTTGAAGAAGATTTCACACCCGCGTTTGTCTCGCGCACGCGGTGCTGCAATCGTTGCGATATCCGCGATGCTGCGCCCGCGAAGCGGCAACTCGGCTGACCCAGCGAAGAGGCGACACCGCGCGCGATGTCGCCTCATAGGATAACGCCGGTATCAGTTGCTGGCGGCCTTGTCGTGTCGCGCCATGCCGACCGCCTTGTAGTCATAGGTCGGATAAAACTCGGTCCGGTACGGCCCCCACGCGCTTTCCTCGATGATGCGATTGACCTCGCGCAGCCGCGAGGCCGGCAGGCGCAGCGTGACCACCTGGCCGATGCCCATCATCACGTACCAGCTCACCACCTCGACGCCCGCTGGCGGGAAGGATTTGTAGTAGCCCTGGTTCTCGAGCTGCGCATTCAGCTCGGGCAGGGGGCGCGACTGGTCGTGCTTGAAGAACACCGTGAGCATGACGGCATTGTCGGCGGTCGGCGCGGCATTGCCCGGCGGCGGCGCGGTCTGCGCAATGGCTGCAGACTTGATCGCCAGTGCGCCGGCCAGCAATGCGGCCATGGTCAACGTCGTTCTTGCAGATCTCATTTGCGAGTTCCTTTTCCATCACCGTCACCCCTGCGCAACGGCGAAGCCGTTGTCGCTGGAGGCGCTCACAGTGCGTAGCACTGTGAGCCTCGAAGGGCGACGGCCCGGCTCCAGCAGCGGGGCCCTTTCATCCTTCGAGGCTCGACTTGCGGTGTGTGCACCGCAAGTCGAGCACCTCAGGATGACGGGCTTCGTTGCCGCGTCAACTCGTTCTGTATTCGCCCGAGATGTTCTTGCCGGTGTAGTCGGTCATCGCCGCGGTCGCGACCAGGCTGATCACCGCGCACAGCGCGATGTAGGCCGCGATCGCGGTCGCCGACTCGAACGTGCCGAACAGCCAGGCCGCGATCAGGGGCGCCGGACCGCCGGCGATGACGGAGGCGAGCTGATAGCCGAGCGAGGCGCCGCTGTAGCGCAGGCGCCCGGTGAAGCTTTCGGCGATCAGCGCCGCCTGCGGGCCGTACATCATGTCATGCGGGATCAGCGACAGGATGATGGCGAGGAAGATGACCGGCTCCGATCCGGTGTCGAGCATGCGGAAATAGATGAAGCCGAACACGCCGGTCACGGCTGCGCCGATCATGTACATGTTCTTGCGCCCGAAGCGGTCGGACAGATGCCCGAACAGCGGGATCGAGACGAAGGACAGCACCGAGGCGCAAAGCACCGCGGTGAGCAGGAAGTCGCGCGACACGTTCAGCGTCTTGACGCCGTAGGCGAAGATGAAGGCGGTGAAGATGTAGAACGGTGCCTGCTCGGCCATGCGGGCAAAGGCCGACAGCAGGATCTCCTTCGGATGCTCCTTGATCACCTGCAGCATCGGCGTGCGCTCGACCTTGCGCTCCGCGACCAGCCTGGAAAACACCGGCGTTTCCAGAATGCCGAGCCGGATGTAGAGGCCGACGCCCACCAGGATGAGGCTCAGCGCAAAGGGCACGCGCCAGCCCCATGACAAGAACTGCTCGCCGGACATCTGGCTGAAGGCGAGCACGGCGAGGTTGGCGAGGAACAGGCCGCAGGGCACGCCGAACTGCGGCCATGAGGCAATAAAGCCGCGGGAATGATCGTTGCGCGCCCATTCCATCGACATCAGCACCGAGCCGCCCCATTCGCCGCCGACGCCGACGCCCTGGATGAAGCGCAGCACGGTCAGGAGGACCGCGCCCCAGATCCCGATGCTCGAATAGGTCGGGACCAGCGCCACCGCGAAGGTGGCGAGCCCCATCAGCAGAAGCGTCGCAATCAGCGTCGATTTGCGGCCGATGCGGTCGCCGTAATGGCCGAAAATGGCCGCGCCGACGGGACGGGCGACGAAGCCGACGGCGTAGATCGCGAAGGCCTCGAGCGTGCCAACCCACGGATCGGAATGCGGAAAGAACAGTTTTGCGAAAACGAGGCCGGTGACGGTCGAGTAGAGGAAGAAATCGTACCACTCGATGGCGGTGCCGATGGTGGAGGCGATCACGGCGCGGCGCAGCTGAAGCTGGTGCTCGCCGTCGGGCAGCGAGAGCGGGTCGACATGGGAGAGGGACATGGCGGGAGCCTTTCGTGCAACGGCGCCCCCGATACTGTGCATGGGGTTGTTTCGACGAAAAAACCTCCGAGCCGCCGTCAGGGTTCCAAGACGAACCGCGTCCGACGGGTTCGACTTTTGGAGGAACCCGGCCCCGGGGCGGGCGAGTGTGATGCAGTTCACATGCGTCTTGCCGCGCCCGCGCTATCAATGCGGTCACCGGTGATGGGCTGCGTGAGGATCGCAGCGATGACGACGCGGCGTATGATGGCCTGGTGGTTCTGGTTCGTGCTGTCGGGACGATTTCTCGACCGCTTCCTGAGCATGCCGCCCGCTCCGCGGGACTAGCCGAACTTTAGGTCTGCCCGATCAGCTTCCGGAACGCCGCCGCGCCATCCTGCACGGCATCGCGCCCCTTCCAGGCGAGATAGCTCAGCTTGCCCGCGATCGAGTCATGGTTGCGCAGGCGGCGCGAGCCGAGGATGTGGCCGACATTGTCGGGGAAGCGGCTGACCTCGGCGGCGACGAGCGCGGCGATCGCGTCCATCAATTGCTGGAGGCGGATGCCCCATTCGGATGGCTCGATCTCGTCGATGCGGACCTTGAGCGCATATTCGGTGTCATAGATTTCGGCGAGCAGGTCGCGCGCGATCAGCACCCGGTTGTTTTTCAGCGCGACGCGCAGCGCCAGGCGCTTGTCATCGAGCCGGTCGAGCACCATCGCAACAGTCATGGCATAGGGGGTGGCGGCAACGTCGGCGGCGGCCTTGGTCGGCGCGGCCTTGGTGGCGAGACGGATCAGGTGCCAGGGCGTCTTCAGCCGCCGCGCCACCAGCGCCAGCGCAAAGGGCAGGGCCTCGGGATTGGCCTTCCTGAAGGCGTCGAGGCGCGCGGTGATCTGCGCCGCCTGGCCGTCGTCGAATTTCGAGATCTTCTCGGGCAGCTTCTCGTTGAACTTCGACAGCGCGGCGTTCGCGCGCAGCACCTGCAGCATCTTGGTCACATCGTCGAAGGCGAAGCGCGAGGCGGTGTATTGCCCGAGTTTGGCGCGGGCGAGCCCGGTGCCGTCGGGCGAGGCGAGCGTGTTCTCGAGGACCTTGATGACCTTGATCTGGAACGCGGTCGCGGTCTTCTGCACCTCCTTCGGTTTATTGGCCGCGACCTGATCGTTGATCGCCTTGATGTAGTCGCGCGCCATGGTCGGCAGCAGGTCGCGGCAGATCCACTCCCAGATCGGGGTCAGCGTGTTGCGCGAGATCCGCCCCATATTGGCGTGCTCGGGCGCGCCGTCCATCAAGAGCAGCTCGAGCGGAGCGAAGAAGGAACGCGACGGATTGGTGGCGCGCCCCTGGGTCGAACCGTCCTTGCGGAATTCGGCGCGCAGCTTCGCCTGGATGTCGGGTGAGCCCGGCATGTCGATGCCGCACAGCTCCAGCCGCTCGAGCTCGCTGAGCAGACAGCTCCGCGACAGCGGCGTCAGCCTCTGCAAGAATTCCCAGAGCTGTTCGACCTGGCTCATGGCACGCAATTTTTCGCAACTTTTCCGGAACTGTTACTGGTTCGTCGCGTGGAGGCATTTGCGCGCTCTCAACTGTGCTCCAGAGAAGCAAGTCACTGTTAATTAATTGGTAAAGTCGTACGGCGTGGCCGCCCGCCGGCCGCCCTGACGTTAAGAAGGGATTTCAGGAGATGCCTGAGATTTAGGCAGGATCTGCAACCGATGTGCGGTATCCTAGGCAATCTAACAAGCATAAATTGTGCAACCGCCGGGGATTTGGCACAAAACCGTCAAAATCACCGTAGTCTTACGGAACAGAAAGTTAAGCACGATTCGCCCCGGGTTCCGCTAAACGAACCACATGGCGCATCAGAATGATCCGGTCGCTGATTCGCGATCGCCGGCTTGGTACGAAAGCAGCAGTTCTCCGCACGAAGAGCTCGAACTCGCCCGGTTGAACGCCGCCCGTGCCAAGGCATCCGAGGAGACCGCCACCGCGATCGCCCGCGAGCTGAACGGCCCCCTGACCGCCCTTCTCCTTTACATGGGCGAAATCAAGCATCACAGCGACCAGCTTTTCGCGATCTCGGCCGATCGAGCCTATTTGCAGCGCGTGGTCGAGAATGCGCTGGCGCAGACCGAGCGTGTCTGCTCGCTGGTAAAGCAGCTCGGCGGCGCGCCGCGGAACGGAGTGTCAGGGATCGACGACGCCGAGGCCAAGGCCGGACGCGCGCCGCTCGCCTTGCGTGAGGCCGGCAGCGAGCTCTCCAGCTCGCACCGTCCGAAGCGGTTGACCAGGCGCGAACGCGAGGTGCTGCGGCTGATCAGCGAAGGCTATTCGAACAAGCAGGGCGCGCTGCGAATGCAGATCAGCCCGCGCACCTTCGAGAGCCATCGCGCGGAGGCCATGCGCAAGCTCGGGGCGCGCAACACCGCGGATCTGGTCCGCGCGGCGCTGCTGCATTCGATCGATTGAGGCGGCCGGGCCGCCGCATAGTTTCAGTAATAGTCGTCCGCGAAGGGGCGCGCGCGCGAGCTCGGACGCAGCGGCTTCACCTCGTCCTTCGGCGCGCTCGGGATGATCGTGATGGTCCAGCGCGGCGGGATGCTCGATTCCTGTTCCAGCACGGCGCGCACGAAACCGGTCACCGTCTCCTCGCCCGATTTCACCGTCGCCATGCGGCCGTTGAACTGGGCGATGCGGAAGCGGCGGACTTCCTTCTGGTCCGCGGTTTCATAGGTGAACATGGAAACCCTCCTGGTCTCGCGCGACTATCGCCACCTATGATTAGCCATGTATGAAAATCCCAAGCCGTAGAAGTACGGCGGGATTTTGCGCGAGGGATCAGGCGTCCGCCTCGCGCGCCGCGGCGTAGGCTTTCGCCATCGCCTCGAACAGCTCGCGGTAGGCGGCGTCATCGAGCGCCGCCGCGTCTCGTTCGAGCTGCTGGGCGAGCGCCGCGAGCCGCTGATAGCCGAAGGTGCGCGCCGCGCTCTTCAGCGAATGGGCTTCGCGCTCGATCCGAGCACGCTGCTGCGCGAGGGTGAGGTCGCCGAACAACTTGAGGCGCGCATCGGTCTCGCTCCAGAACACGGCGCGGACCTCGCCGGCCCCGTCCACTCCGATCTCGCGCACCAGCGCCTGGAAGGCACAGGGATCCCGTACCGGCTCGGCGGCGAGGGAGGATTCGGCAGTCAGCAGGGCGGCAGCTTCGCGCATGCGAGGGTTCTAGCGGCTGAATGTCTACGCCGTGTAAACTTCACGCGCGGTGGCGGCATCTAGCGCATGATCCGGAAAAGTGGGACGCAGTTTTCTGCGCGCCAAAAGAACGCGTTTGCGCGGAGACCAAACAACAACCTAAAGCGCGGTGATGATTCAGCCCAATCTCATCGCGCTTTAGCCCTTCGGATCATCGCGGCCCAAGCAGCCGGTCGTACTGCGCCTTCACCGTGGCGTAGCATTCGCACGCGGTCTGGCGCAGCCCGTCGAGATTGTTGATCTGGATGTGGCCGCGGCTGTAGTGGATGAAATTGGCCTGTTGCAGCGTGTTGGCGACCAGCGAGACGCTGTTTCGCCGCGCGCCGATCATCTGCGCCAGGTTCTCCTGGGTCAGCAGCAGCCGGACGTCGCCCGACAGGTCGTGGATCTGCAACAGGCACCGCGACAGCCGCGACTCCACGGGATGGGCGGCATTGCAGCCGGCGGTCTGCTGGACCTGCGCATAGACCGCAAGCCCGTGGCGCGTCAGCAGCGTCCGCAATGAGGAACTCTGGTCGGCCGCCGCGCGCAACCGGTCGAGTTCCATCACCGAGGCCGTGCCGCCGACGAGCACCACCGCGCTGTTCAGCGCGCTCGTATCGCCCATCGCCGACAGTGCTCCGAGCAGGCTGTCGCGGCCGATCATTGCGACCTGCACATGCTCGCCCCTGGCGAGTTCCACGACCAGCGAGATCACCCCGCGATGCGGGAAATAGGCGCGCTTGAGCGTTTCGCCGGTCTCCACCAGCACGGTCTCATGGGGCAGTTCGGTGATGCGCAAGTGCGGGCGGATCAACTCATAATCATCCGCCGACAGAGCAGACAGGAAACCGTTGGATGGACGCACCATCGTTTCCATAACTGCCTCCCGTCTTTCCCAGCCGGCGAAGCGCAAACGCGTATCCGCCATCCCTCGTACGGGTCTAAGGCGCCCATCATGTGCCTTCCGGGATATGTTGGCAATTGGACATATAGCCCCTCATCGTCGCGGGCAGCCTCTGTGCACGTCGGCATGCACAAGAAGTTGCGTCACCACGACGCAGCCTGCCGGCTCACGGAGCGGATACCAGCAGCCGCGCATAGACATTTTTCACCGCGCCGTAACACGCACAGCATGTTGCCTCCAACGCATGGGGGTCCGCGATTTCGATCTGGCCGCGGCTGTAGCGGATGATGCCGGCGCGCTGCAGCGAATGCGCGACCAGCGAGATCGCGTTGCGTCGCACGCCGATCATCTGCGCCAGCAACTCCTGCGTCAGTGGAAGGGTCGCGCTGTCGCAGAGGTCGCGGGCGCGCAGCAGCCAGCGCGCAAGGCGCGCTTCGGCCGGATGCAACGTGTTGCAAAGCACCGATTGCTGCGCGTGGGCCAGCAGCGCTTGTTCGTGCCGGACCATCAGGCGACGGAACCGCGGGCTTTTGTCGGCGACACCGCGAAATGCGGTGCAGTCCAGGCTGACCGCCGTGCCCGAAAACAGCACGACGGCGTCCGCCAGCGCAGCCCAACCGGCCAGAGCCGCGCCGCTGCCGATGACACTGTCGCGGCCCAGCATCGCCACCTCGATCGTCTGTCCCTCTGCGAGATTGACCGTCAACGAAACCGCGCCGCGAAGCGGGAAGTAGACCTGCTTCGGAGGAGCGCCGTCCACGCCCAGGGACATCTCCCTGGTCAGCTCGACGGTCGCGAGATGGGGCTCCAGCAGCGCGAAGTCTGCTGCATCGAGCGTCCTGAGCAATTGATTGGGCGGGCGACCGCTTGCAGTCATGCGAGATCAATCCGGCGCTGCCGTTCGTCGTCACGCCGCGCGCCGCGGTCGCACGGCTGACCCACGATACAACATAAGTTGTGTATTGGTCTATATACACGTCAGAGGGCAGGCGCGTCGGATCCTGCGCGAGCCATCATGGGGTAAGAGTCTGTTTACCTCGAATGCCCATCGCATGCGTCGCGGCCTGGGCAGCACCGGCCTTGCGGGCGATGACGGATGCGGATGGGTGCGGTTCACCGCGCGGCGCCGGCATAGCGCCTTTCACCGCCGCGGCTCTCTTTTACGGGGCGTCCCGCGACGCGTGGCGCGCCGACAGTTTGCGTCATCGCCGCGACGCCTGCGGCCGGTTTTGTCGAAAACCGCCAGGGCGCAGCGCCAAACGACAAAGTTGTCTTCAATATCCGTATTAGCACGGAGGTCGAAATTAACGCGGCCGTGAAATGCGATGTCTAACGATCGAAGGGAGGGCATTGCGTCGATTGCGAGAAGTCGGATCAGGCAGTCGCGATCAAGGCCGGGAAGCTGGCGGCGAGTCCAAGGTTGGTAAGGCGTATTCCATGGATGATCTGTTGCGGGAGTTTTTGACGGAGACCAGCGAGAGCCTGGACACCGTCGACAATCAGCTGGTGAAGTTCGAGCAGGAGCCGAACAACGCCAAGATCCTGGATAACATCTTCCGCCTCGTCCACACCATCAAGGGTACCTGCGGCTTTCTGGGGCTGCCGCGGCTCGAAGCGCTGGCGCATGCCGGCGAGACGCTGATGGGCAAGTTCCGCGACGGCATGCCGGTCACCGCTGAGGCGGTGACGGTGATCCTGTCGTCGATCGACCGCATCAAGGAGATTCTGGCCGGGCTCGAGGCGACCGAAGCCGAGCCCGAGGGCATCGACCGCGACCTCATCGACAAGCTGGAAGCGATGGTCGAGCAGGGCATGGCCGCAATGGCTGCTGGCGGAGCCGCACCAGTTGCTGACGCCCCGCCGCTTGCGCCGGAAGCCCCGGCCGCCGCTGCACCCGCCAAGGAGATGACTCAGGGCACGCTGATCGAGCAGGCGCTGGAGCGCCCGTTGCGTCCGGGCGAGGTGTCGCTCGACGAGCTCGAGCGC